>JAPXRA010000145.1:0-5264 GCA_033813795.1 Aeromicrobium sp.
ATGTTGATCGCTCGGCCGTGCACCTCACGACACATCCGATCGGTCAGAATCTGCATGTATCTGGCCAAGATCAGTGACTCTGCGCCGGTTTGTTCCATCAGGTCGAGTACGAACTGTTCAGTGGCCGGTTTAGTTTCGGCAGTCACATCGATCTGGTGAAAGTCGATTCCGTGCCATTGAACTACTTCGCGCCAATCGGGGTGGTTGGACACGACCGCGGTGATCTCGATCGGCAGTTGGCCTTCACGGGCGCGAAAAAGCAAGTTGTTGAGCACGTGGCCCTGCTTTGAAACCATTACCACTACCCGCAGCGGCGCCGTCGAGTCGTGAAGTTCCCAGTCCATCTCGAACGGAGCCAGTTCGGGCGCAAGTAACTCGCGCATCTGCTCGAGTTCGACTCTTCGATCCGCAGCGAACCGAACCCGCATGAAGAATCTCAAGGTGTCCGGGTCGGCGTATTGCTGACTCTCGGTGATCGTCCAGCCGTCGGTGGCCAAAGTGGACGCGATGGTGGCAACGATGCCCACCCGGTCATCACAAGCAAACGTCAAAATGAAGTCGCTGCGGGCTTCGGCTTGGGGCATATCCGCATTGTGTCAGGCGCGCACGGCGATGATCGTTCCCAGGTAGGCCAAGTGGGCCTGCACGAACGCGACTCCCTCGACGCGGGAAACTTTCCGCCCCGTTCCGAACACCCACGCGACCGCCATGGCCGGGAGCCTACCGGCCGGCGAACTCCTGCCTGGCCCAGTCTCGCAACACGATCGCGTGGTTGTGTTCGTGGTCTTTGGCCCCGTATACGAAAGTGACTCGTTCGTGCTCGGCAAGCAATTCGCCCAAGTGTGCCGCTTCCGGGTTCTGATCTAGTTCCGCGCGGTATTGCTTTGCGAACTCGTCGAAAGTGAGCTCGCCGGAATGAAAGTGCTGACGAAGCTGGTCGCTTGGCGCAATCTGCTTGAACCATAAATCCAGCGCCGCGCTTTCGCGGGATACACCACGTGGCCATAGCCGGTCTACGAGCACGCGAAAACCGTCCGCCGGTTCTGCCGCTGAGTAGGCCCGCTTCAACAAGATCATTGGCTCGCGTCCACCACTGTGGTCAGTAAGACGGCTGCGTCGGCGATCGCGATTAGGTCGTGGCGGCGGTCCGGAATTATCACCAGGCTGCCCGTCGAGCCTTCCCAGATATCGTCGCCTGCGGTAAGCCGGACCTCCCCGCGCAAAACTTGCAGGGTCGCTTCTGGCGGAGCCTCATGTTCGCCGAGCGCCTGACCAGCCAGCAGCACGATCAGCGTTTGTCGCAGGCGGTGATGGCGACCTGGGTGTAGTGCTTTGGCCATTCGACCTTTTCCCGCCTCGGCTGCAGCTTCGAGTCGTTCTTGAGCGAGATCGAGCAGATCAACTGAGTCCATGATTCGACCGTACTCTCTTGGACCGCGAGTGGGCGATTTCTGGTGTTTCGTCTCGCCCGACGATCGCCGGGTGACGATTACCTAGCAGCTTCCCGTGTGCCCTTGACTCCGAAGACCGAAGTCACCTGTCAGCCACGACTTCCGAACCTTAAGAGCCCCCGACAGGATTTGAACCCGCGACATCCTCTTTACAAGAGAGGTGCTCTACCAACTGAGCTACAAGGGCATGCCGGACAAACCGGCTAGCCAATCCTAGCGGGGCCAACTGTGTTGAGTTTTGGCACGTACCTAGACACCCGGGCTGCCGCCAGATGCAGGCCGATGATTGAACCAATCTACGGCCACCAGTTCGCGCCAACCTACATACTTGGGCTGTGGCCCGAACCGTAGTAACTCCGCCCTACCCCCGACTTCTCGAAGCGACTCGCGCACTAGATACGCCATTCGCTCTGATTGACGAAGTCGCGCTTTGGGCAAATGCCGAAGACCTGCTCAGGCGAGCCGGTTCGGTGCCGATCCGGGTTGCTTCGAAGTCGATTCGAGTGCGGTCGATCATCAAGAACGCACTAACTCTGCCTGGCTTCGCCGGCGTGCTTTCATATTCGCTTGCCGAGTCCAACTGGCTGGCCGACAACGGCGTTGACGACATCCTCGTGGCATACCCGAGCATGGATCAGTCCGCCTACCGCGAACTGGTCGCCGACGAACGACGGTTGGCGGCGATCACCGTCATGGTCGACTCGATCGCGACGTTGGACATGATCGACTCCTTCGTCGGCAAGGACCGACCCCCGATTCGGGTGTGCCTTGACGTCGACTCCTCGCTTCGGATTCTTGGCGCACATCTAGGCGCACACCGATCGCCGGTACACACGACCAGGCAAACCAAACAACTCGCTGCCACCATTGCGGCCAGAGCCGGTTTCGATCTGGTGGGGCTGATGTTTTACGACGCCCAGATTGCCGGCATGCCAGACGATGGGCCGGCGATCAAGTTGGTCAAGTCTCGCTCTGCCGCCGAACTGCGCCGACGCCGCAAGCGGATCGTGCGGGCAGTCTCGCAAATCACCGAACTTCAGATCATCAATGCCGGCGGGACAGGCAGCCTAGACGTCTGGAACGACGATCCGAATATCACCGAACTCGCGGCCGGTTCTGGGCTGTTCGTACCAACGCTTTTCGACAACTACCGCGACTTCATGCCTCGCCCGGCGGCCTTCTTTGCGCTTTCGGTCGTGCGCAAGCCAAGCGAAAGCGCCGTGACCTGCTTCGGCGGTGGCTATATCGCCTCAGGGCCGGCGGGCGCCTCGCGCGTACCGAGCCCGGTTTGGCCACACGGACTTGAGTTGTACGGCGCCGAGGGAGCCGGCGAAGTGCAGACGCCGCTGCGCGGCAAGTCTGCTAAGGCACTGCAGATTGGCGACCGGGTGCTCTTCCGCCACGCGAAAGCCGGAGAGATGTGTGAACGGTTCAATCAGGTAGCCATCGTCGACTCCGCTGGCGACATCAACCTCGTACCCACCTACCGTGGAGAAGGAAAGAACTTCGGATGAGCACTTGGCAAAACTGGGCTGGCAACGTCTCCAACTCCCCCGAGCGGATCGCCCGACCGGCCTCGACCAATGAAGTGATTTCGCTGGTACAGGCCAACGCCTTGGTCAAGGCCGTAGGCGCGAGCCACTCGTTCACCGCAATCGCCCAAGCCGACGGCGTTCAGCTCAAACTCGACCGAATGAACCAGGTCTTGGCCGCAGACCGCGACACCGGACTAGTTCGCGTTCAGGCTGGGATCAGCCTGCGGGACCTCAATCGACGACTCGACGCGCTCGGTCTGGCACTTGCAAATCTCGGCGATGTCGACCCGCAATCGATCGCCGGCGCGACCTCGACCGGAACTCACGGAACCGGCGCGAAACTGTTCGGCATTGCCAAGTCGATCGTCTCGCTTCAGTTGGTTACCGCTGCTGGCCAAGTGCTGGAGATCGACTCTGGCCACGCATTCTTTAATGCCGCCCGAGTTGGCCTTGGCGCCTTAGGCATCGTCACTGAAGTCACCTTGCAATGCGTACCGGCGTTCTTGCTTCACGCGCGCGAAGAACCGATGTCGCTTGCGGCAGTCGTGGCCGATCTAGATTCCCTAGCCGACGAAAACGACCACTTTGAGTTCTTCTTCTTCCCGCACACCGACAAGGCGCTAACCAAACGAAACAACCGGGTGCCGGCTGGCACGGCCAAGTCGCCGCTGCCCAAATGGCGCCACAAGGTTGACGACGAGTTCTTGTCCAACACGGTCTATGAACAGATCCAGCGGCTCGGCGCGAAGCGGCCGGGCTTGGTGCCGACGATGAACAGCATTTCGGGCTCGTTGCTTGGCGCGCGTGAGTACACCGACTCCTCGCACAAGGTGTTCATCTCGCCACGAGATGTTCGGTTCCGCGAGGCGGAGTTTGCCTTGCCGCGGGCAGCGGCGGCCGAAGCGATCCGGCAAATGCGTTCTTGGTTCAAGGACACCGACGAGCGAGTTTCGTTCCCGGTGGAAGTGCGGTTCGCCGCCGCCGACGACATCTGGCTGTCGACCGGTCACGAACGTGACAACGTCTACTTGGCGGTTCACCAGTTCCACCGGATGGACCACACCCGGTACTTCGGCGTGATGCAGGACATCTTCACCGCACACGAAGGCCGACCGCACTGGGGCAAAATGCACACCCTCGGCCCGGACTACCTACGGACGGTTTACTCGCGGTTCGATGATTTCCGGGCGGTTCGCGATGAACTGGATCCGGAGCGCAAGTTCACCAACGACTACCTCACCCAGGTGCTCGGCGACTGACCACTGGCCGGCTCTTACCGCAGGGTCAGGACCGCGCTTGGCTGATCGCGTAGAGCGTGATGCTCGCCGCAACCGAGGCGTTCAGCGACTCCAAGTCAGACGCCATCGGGATGGAGACGCGCTGATCGCAGTTCTCGCCCACTAGTCGCGAGAGTCCCTTGCCTTCGCTGCCGATCACCACGGCAAGTGGACCGTCGGCCAAGTCCAGATCCGGCAGGGCTACGTCACCGTCAGCGGCCAAACCGATCACCATCAGGCCTGCGTCTTGATAGGCCTTGATCTGTCGGGTCAGATTCGTGGTGCGGGCCACCAGCACGCGGGCCGCGGCCCCGGCGGAGGTCTTCCACGCCGCTGCCGTCATATGTGCGGCCCGACGCTCGGGGATGACTACACCGTGAACGCCAAAGCCGGACGCCGACCGCACGATCGCGCCGAGGTTCCTCGGGTCGGTTATGCCATCAAGAATTACGATGAGCGGCTTTTCGCCGCGTTCTGCAGCCAACTCCAGCAGGTCATTGGGATCGGCGTACTCATAGGCTGGCAGTTTGGCGGCAATGCCCTGATGGACCGCGCCGGAGGTGATCCGGTCGAGCTCATTTCGTGGAACCTCCAACAGCGGCACGTGGAAGTCCGCCGCCAACTGGAAAATCTCTCGGATTCGGTCGTCGCGGTCGATTCCTTCGGCGACCTGCAAGGTCAACACCGGCACTCTGGCGCGCAAAAGCTCCACGATCGAGTTACGACCGACGACTAACTCGGGGCCGCCTTCTTCGCTGCGCCGCTTCGGTCGGCCCGTCTGGCGCTTGTCGGCAGCCTTGGCCATCTTGTACTTCTTGTGGTTTGGCCGGTCTTCGGCCTTGGGCGTCGGGCCCTTGCCTTCGAGCCCCTGTCGCCGCCGACCGCCAGAGCCCGCCGTCGGGTTGCCCTTACCGGTCTTTTTGATTGCGCCTCGGCGCTGACTGTTACCGGCCATCAACGGCCACCCTTCAGATTCCAGCGGGTGCCCGAGGCGGTGTCCT
>JAPXRA010000146.1:0-5253 GCA_033813795.1 Aeromicrobium sp.
CGGACCAGCCCAATACGACACCGGACTCACCGCCGAAGAAGGCCTCTGGACCCGGAAAGGCTGGGCAGGACGCTCACACTAGCCCCGACACGCCCGAACCCATCCACACGTTTTGTCCTATAACCCCTTTTCGATTTATTGGTGTGGCGAGACCGACCACACAGCGAGATCGGAGGAAAAATTCAGGTCCGATAGGGCAACATTGAGTTATGGCTCCAACTGCGCGCACGACTGACGTCGCGGCTTTGGCGCTCGAATACGGCGACCGACTCGTGCTGGGCACGGTCCGCGAGGTGCACTCGGCAATCGCCAAGAGGGCGTTTCGGGCCACCCGACTGGTTGGCAGTCGCGTCCCAGAATCGGTCCACGACGCGGTCGCGACCTCGATCTACGGATCGATTTCGGGAGCGTTGCGCCTTTCTGGCGGCGCGGTGCGAGCGCTGGCAGATCACGGCGTCGGCGCTCCGGTTGAGTCGAGCCGATTCGGCCGGCAAGTGAGGGCCGCGATCAACGGTCTGGTCGGGGACGAACTGCGCCTGCTGGGCGATCCGCAAGCGATCACCATGACGCTGCGCCACGAAGGTATCGACGTGCCAGCGACGGCCTGGCACTTGGGCAAGGCATGGCCGCAAGCCACCAGTCACCTAGTTGTGTTCATTCACGGCTTGTGCGAAAGCGACGAGTCTTGGGAGTTGGGCAAGCGTGAACGGGCGACCTACGCCGACCGAATCGTTGACCAAACGGACGGCACCCCGGTGAAGGTTCGCTACAACACCGGTCTGCACGTTTCGGAAAACGGCCAGCATCTTGACGAACTTTTGGAGCAACTGATCGGTGCTTGGCCGGTCGCGATCAACCGAATCACCTTGGTCGGTCACTCGATGGGCGGATTGGTGGCGCGCGCGGCAACGAACCGCGCAACGGTCGCGGGTCACCAGTGGAAGCACCTGGTGTCCGATGTGGTTTGTCTAGGGACGCCGCACGCTGGCGCGGCGCTTGAGAAGGCCGCGCACCTCGGTTCGCGGGTTTTGCGAATCTGGCCGCAGTCACGGCCATTTAGTTCCATCCTTGAATCGAGGTCTGCCGGCATCGTCGATCTTCGGCACGGTTACATCACCGCCGACGAGTGGGAAGGTCAAGACCTGACTGCACGCTGGGGGCTGGACCGAATTGCGGCTGCACCGCTGCCGGGCGCTGAGTACCACTTCGTTGCAGCCACGGTCGCCGCCACGCAACGTCACGTGTTCAGTGCCGTCCTAGGCGACCTGCTGGTGCACTTTTCCTCGGCTTCTGGGATTGGTCGGCGTGGCCCGATCGTGGCCAATGCCAGTTTGGAATATCTGCCGTCAACCCACCATCTGGCCTTGCTGAACCACCCGCGAGTGGGGGACTGGTTGGTGGCGTGGATCAACGCCCATCCGCGTGAACCCAGGGCCATTTCGGCGCGTTAGGATCCGCGGTAACCCTTCAACCGAAAGTGATCCTGCAATGGCCAATCGCATCCAGATCTCTGCCGCAATCGAAATCGAAGCGACTCCCGAACAGGTTTGGGCCCTGATCAGCGATCCGACACAAATGCCAAAGTGGAGCCCACAGTGCCGCAAGATGATCGTTCGTGGTTCGGGGCCGGTCGGGGTTGGAACCACCACCATCAACCTCAACCGCCGCGGCCTGCTGTGGTGGCCGACCCGGTCGAAGATCAAAGAGTTCGAGCCGAATCGGAAGTTCGCGTTCAAGGTGGCTGAAAACGGCACGGTCTGGTCGTTTGACCTAGAACCGACCGCGACTGGCACCAAACTCACCGAGTCGCGCCACGCCCCGGACGGCGTTAGCGATGTTTCCAACTTCCTAACTAGGACCGTCTTGGGCGGCACCGAAAACTTCGAGGCCGAACTGGAGTTGGGGATTAAGCAGACCTTGGCTCGGATCAAAGCCGAGGCAGAAGCCGCCTAGTTTCGGTCCGGGCGTTGCAGATGGGACTTCTGCGAACTAGACCTGTACGCCGATGGCGAACACGCCCCTAGGTCGCGTGTGTAGAACCGGTTTGCCGTCTAGGGTCGAAGGCGTGAACTCACCCATGAGCATGGCTGCGGAGGCCGGACCCTCCGATCTTGACGGCCACATTTACAACCGCCTGTTGAAGGAACGCATCGTTTTCCTCGGCTCGGAAGTGCGCGACCAGAACGCGAACGCGATCTGCGCCCAACTCTTGCTGTTGAACGCTGAAGACCCAGAAGCCGACATCTACTTCTACATCAATAGCCCCGGTGGCTCGGTTGATGCCGGAATGGCGATGTACGACACGATGCAGTTCATCTCGAACGACGTCGTGACCGTCGGGATGGGCTTGGCCGCATCAATGGGCCAGTTCCTGCTTGCGGCCGGCACCGCCGGAAAGCGCTTCGCGCTGCCGCACACCCGGATCATGATGCACCAGCCTTCGGGCGGTATCGGCGGATCGGCCTCGGACGTAAAGATCCAGGCCGAGCAGTCGATCCTGTTGAAGAAGCAGTTGAACGAACTGCAGGCTCAACACACCGGCCAGAGCGTCGAACAGATCGACGCCGACGCCGATCGAGACCGCTGGTTCACCCCCGCCCAAGCCAAGGAGTACGGCTTGATCGATGAAATCGTTAAGTCCGCCGGAGAGGTTCGCTGATGAGCTACTACATCCCGCAGTGGGAAGAGCGCACGTCCTACGGCTTCCGTCGGATCGACCCCTACGCGAAGCTGTTCGAAGACCGGATTATCTTCCTCGGCACCCCGATCAGCGACGATGTCGCAAACGCAGTCACCGCGCAGTTGCTGTGCTTGCAGTCGATGGACCCAGACCGCGACATCAGCATCTACATCAACAGCCCCGGCGGCTCGTTCACCGCGCTGACCGCGATCTACGACACGATGCGTTACGTCAAGCCGGACGTGCAGACCTTCTGCCTCGGCCAGGCTGCTTCGGCCGCGGCGGTGTTGTTGGCCGCTGGCACGCCAGGCAAGCGGTTCGCCCTGCCGAACAGCCGGATCCTGATCCACCAGCCGTACACCGAAGGCACCGGCGGTCAGATTTCCGACCTAGAGATCCAGGCCAACGAAATCTTGCGGATGCGCGAATTGCTGGAAAAAATGATTGCGGAGGCATCGGGCAAATCCCCCGAAGAAGTCAGCCGCGACGTTGAGCGCGACAAGATCTTGACTGCTGCTGCCGCGGTTGAATACGGCATCATCGACCAGGTTCTTGAGACCCTCAAGTCGCCGGTCTGAGCGACACGGTTTAGTTCTTTCGACCCTAGACGGTCCTCAACGGCGCCAGTTTGTGGCATCGTTGGGGAACCGTTCGGAAATGACAGGGAAAAAGCATGGCACGCATTGGTGAGACCGCTGACCTGCTGAAGTGTTCCTTCTGCGGCAAGAGTCAAAAGCAGGTCAAGAAGTTGATCGCCGGACCTGGCGTCTACATCTGTGACGAGTGCATTGATCTGTGTAACGAGATCATTGAAGAAGAGCTCGCCGAAGGCGCGGAAGTCAGCTTGGGCGAACTGCCCAAGCCCGCGGAGATCTATGAGTTCCTCAACACTTATGTAGTGGGCCAAGAGAGCGCCAAGAAGTCGCTTTCGGTGGCTGTTTACAACCACTACAAGCGGGTTCAGGCCCAGGCCGCTGGACGGCTCAACAAAGACGAGAACGTCGAGTTGGCCAAGTCGAACATCTTGATGGTCGGCCCAACCGGTTGCGGCAAGACCTACCTAGCCCAGACGCTCGCGCGGATGTTGAACGTGCCGTTCGCGATCGCTGATGCGACCGCGTTGACTGAGGCCGGTTACGTCGGCGAAGACGTCGAGAACATTTTGCTCAAGTTGATCCAGGCGGCCGACTACGACGTCAAGAAGGCCGAAACCGGCATCATCTACATCGACGAAATCGACAAGATCAGCCGAAAGAGCGAAAACCCGTCTATCACCCGCGACGTTTCGGGCGAAGGTGTGCAGCAGGCCCTGCTGAAGATCCTTGAAGGCACCACCGCCTCGGTGCCGCCGCAAGGTGGCCGCAAGCATCCACATCAAGAGTTCATTCAGATCGACACCACCAACGTCTTGTTCATTGTGGGCGGTGCGTTCGCAGGTCTCGATCAGATCATCGAACAACGCAGCGGCAAGAAGACGCTCGGCTTCAACTCCGATCTGGCTCCGGTAGTAGATGAAGATGAGGCGAAGAAGTTCGCCAAGGTTGTGCCCACCGATTTGCTGAAGTTCGGTCTAATCCCGGAATTCATCGGTCGTTTGCCGGTGATTGCCGCGGTCAACAAGCTCGACAAGACCGCGCTGGTTTCGATTCTCAACGAACCGCGTAACGCGCTCACCAAGCAGTACATTCGACTGTTCGCGATCGACAACGTCGAGTTGGAGTTCACCGACGAAGCCTGCGAAGCGATGGCCGATCTGGCCCTCGAACGTGACACCGGGGCTCGCGGACTGCGTTCCATCGTTGAGGACGCGCTCCAGGAAATCATGTATGAAATCCCGAGCCGCTCTGACGTTGCCAAGGTGATCGTCACCGCCGAGTCGGTTCGCGGTACGGCCGCGCCGAAGGTGTTGACTCACGACGAGGTCGACCGCAAAGCCAGCTGAATCTGGCCCTAGCGGTAGCGTCGAATCATGGTTGACATCACCTTGTTCGGCGCCACGGGCTTTACCGGCGGGCTGACCGCCGACTACCTAGCGGTCCATCTTCCGGCCGATGCGTCGTGGGCGATCGCTGGTCGATCACGAACCAAACTCGTGGCAGTGGCCAACCGTATCGCCGCAACAGGTCGGGCCGTTCCGGAGATTGTGGTGGCCGATGGCGCCGATGCAGCGCAGATGGCGGCCATGGCGCAGAACACCCGGGTACTGATTTCCACAGTCGGGCCCTACCTCCGCTACGGCGAGCCAGCGGTCAAGGCCGCGGCCGAAGCTGGCATCGCCTATGTCGACTTGTGCGGCGAGCCGCAGTTCGTCGACTTGATGTGGCTGAAGTACCACCAGACGGCCGAAAAGACCGGGGCGAAACTGGTGCACGCCTGCGGCTTCGACTCGGTTCCCTATGACCTCGGTGTGCTTGCGACGGTCAACGAACTTCCGGACGATACGGCGATCAACGTAAAGGGCTACATCCGAGCCAAGGCAAGTTTTTCGGGCGGAACCTTCGCCTCGGCGGTCAACCAGTTCGGCCAGTTCCGGGCGGCGAAGGCTGCGGCCAAGCAGCGGCGCGCCTCAGAAG
>JAPXRA010000147.1:0-5239 GCA_033813795.1 Aeromicrobium sp.
TTTGTCTTCCTTCTGGAGGACAAGGGCTTCGACGGTGTCACCGACGGCGACAACTTCGTTGGGATCAATGTCGTGCTTGATCGACAGTTCACGCGAAGGGATAACGCCTTCGGTCTTGTAGCCGATGTCGAGGAGAACCTCGTCGCGGTCCACCTTGACGATGGTGCCGTCGACGATGTCGCCGTCGTTGAAGTATTTGATGGTCTTGTCGATCGCGGCGAGGAAGTCCTCTTCGCTACCGATGTCGTTGACCGCAACCTGCGGGGCAGCCGAAGGAGTTGCGAGGCCAGAAGTCATATGGATTGAGCTCCGATGGATGGATGGAATTGAAGTTTGACAGGATTTGCACCGAACTTGGACATGCCAAACCCGAGCGCATCTATCAGTCTACGACACCGGGCTCCGGCCACAAAATCGGCTCTGCCGCGAACGTCCTCGGTCAGTTGGCGCCCAATTGCTGGTTCAGCCAGGTCGTTCTGGCGGCCAACCAGTTTTTCAGGAGCAGCACTTCATTTCGCCAGCCGACTCCCGGCTCGATGTTGAAGTCACTATTGGCGAACACGAAAACGTCCGGGTCTAGTTCAAGGAAACTCGCCGAGACGATTTGGCCCGCTCCCCCGGCGTGAACCGGTGAAAAGTTCAGTGCCGCAGATTCAGCCACTTCTTCGGCCTGAGCCGCCACGTATTGGTCAAGTCCGGCAAGTGAAGCTGCCACTTGAGTCCAACGTGCTTTGACTTTTGCCGCGAACCACGGGTCGTTCATCAGCACGGCGAAGTATTGGCCTTTGGGTTCGTTCCATAGTTGAGTTGGCGAGAACATGAAGCGCCATTCGTCGCTGGTGCCCGGTTCGAACTCGGTGTAGGTGTTTCGGTTCAGCCACCAGCCGTTGGGGTCGTCGAGCGACCAGTGGCCGAATTTGCGGTTGCCCATTGAAAGGTCAAAGTCCCACGGCGGCCCCATGGAAAGTCGACCGTCGGCGCCGATCACCAGATAGACGCTGTTGTTGAACGGGCTGTCGAGGTTCTTGGTCAGTTCGTTTAGCAAGTACCAGTTCACGAAGGAATCGACGTCGATCCGGTCGCGGTAGCCGTTCTAGGGGAAGTTGGGCGCATAGATCAAGTCCTCAACCTCTTGGAACTGGCGCGCAACCCGTTCGAGGTCTTGCTGGTCGCCGTCTTTTAGGTAAACCTGAAGTCCGCGCGAACTGCGGAACTTCGGATCGTCGTCCTCGTTGTTATCGGCTTCGAGCAGGACGTCCGAATTGGCGAGGTTGACCCGGTGCTGATCTAGTTCGATTCCCTCGCCGAACTGATAAAGCCCGCAGAACTGCCCGTTGATCCTGAACTCGACTGGCCGAAGCCGGGGCGCCCAGGCGAAACCTAGCCGACGTGCGGTTTCCATCGCGACGTCGTTGCGAAGCATCGACCGATCGAAGTAGTTGGCCAGCAACACCCAGTCTTTGCTTTTTGGCATCTGGAACATCGACGTGGACTTGTCGAGTTTGACCTTGTAGGGGCGTTTGGCGGCGATGGTTGCCGTCGAGTTTCCGCGAACGCGCAACCTAGCGTCCACCACCGAGGTCTCACCGTAGGGTTGGTGGGAGGTCAGCTTTCCGCGAATGTAGTCAGTCTTGGTGACGATCAAGTCGGTGCACACCGCCGAGGTGCCGGCGTCAGGAACGGTGAACGCCATCGAGTCGATCGGCCGCGCTGGCGCCGGCGTGGGTTCAGTGGTCGGTTCCGTGGTCGGTTCCGCGGTTGGCTCAGTCGGTTCTGGCACCTGTGCGTCAGGGGCAGCTGCTAGTTTCCGCACCGGCGAAACCACTTGGTCCGAGCCAGCGTGCCGCCATGCCAACACCCGATACTTGCCCCCCGGCAAGGTCGTCGGCCAGACCCAAGCGACCAAACTGCACCCGACCAGTGCTCGACATTGGCTTCGCACTGACAACATTGACCCAACTGTTACCGACCTGTTGTTGCAGCGAAGCCTTGCGCCCAGCGCGCCCCGGAGAAACCACAGCCGTTGCCCCGACAGCGCCGTTTGCCAAAACCGATAGGTTCAACTTCGCTGACTGACCGCGAGTCCGCACCGTAACTGGAGCCGACTTCACCGCACGATAGGTCTTCCCGGCCACCGTTGTGGCCGGCGCGTAGATCCTGAACTTGCGTGATTTCGACCGCGTCGAAGCACTGAAGTTGACTTTGCCTGAAGCCGCAGTCTTTGTCGTCTTCGACGATTTCCAGGTCCGCCCAGACTGATACTGCAAAGTCACGGTGCGCGCGATCGCCGGGCGCAGGCGCCAACTGATGGTGAACTTCTCCCCCGCCATCACCAATGATCGGCTCAATGTCGGCTTCGACTGCGCCGAGGCCGAAACGACCGACAAGGTCGCCATCAGCACACCGGTCAACGCGGCAACTACTACGGTCTTGAATGCTAGGCGCATGAGACTTCAACGAAACCTGTTCGGTGAATCAACAATTGCCGTCAATAATACCGGCAGAACTATCGGTCGTCTCTCAGTTCGCCAAAAAACGCCGCCAGTGCCTTGGCATAGGCAGCCACGTCGTCCGCGGCCATCATCTCGCGCGCCGAGTGCATCGCCAGTTGTGGCGCACCGACGTCGATGGTCAAAATGCCGGTGCGCGCCGAACTGATCGGCCCAATGGTCGAACCACAAGGCAAGTCCGCGCGGTGCACGTAGCGCTGCATTTCCACCCCCGCTGCCGCGCATGCTCTAGCAAAAAATGCGGCGCCGCGACCGTCGGTGGCGTAACGCAGGTTCTGGTTTACCTTGAGCACCGGGCCTTTACCCAGGGAAATCCGGTGCAGCGGCTCATGCTTTTCTGGCTGGTTCGGGTGGGTCGCATGCGCCATGTCACCCGAGAGGCAAACAGATCCGGCAATCGCCCGTAAGAAGTCCTCGCGGTCAGCACCCGCAGCCAGCGCGAGCCGCTCCAACACGTTCAGCAAAAGAGTCGAATCGGCACCGCGTTCAGAGGTGCTGCCCACTTCCTCGTGGTCGAACAGCACGACCACTTGTCTGGCCCGGCTATCGCCAATTTCGGCGGCTGCCAGCAGTGCGTCAACTGCGGCCGAGCAGGTGACCTGGTTATCGAGCCGAGCAGACGCCACGAACTCGCCGTTTGCGCCGGTGCGCTCGGGCGCGCGAAGGTCAAATGCCATCAGGTCGAAACCTGCGACCCGCGAGTGATCAAAACCTGCCCGCTCGCCAAGTTCGGCCAAAAACGGCCGTTCGGTCAACGAACAAGCCGCGTCTAGGTGTCGCTGCCGATCGAGTTTGGAGCCGTCGCGGTCCAAGTGAATTGCCAACCGCGGCACGCGCAATAGCGGCTCATCGACTCGGACCAGCAGTTCGGCTCCGTCGTGTAAGACGACTCGCCCGGCAACTCCCAGATCAAGGTCGAACCACGATTCCAGCAAGGGGCCGCCATAAGGCTCTAGGGCAACCATAGAAACGCCGTCCCGAACCGAATCGTGATTCTGCTTTAACCGCAGTGTCGGGCTGTCGGTGTGCCCTCCAAGAATCGCGAAAGGCTGATTAGGCTCTGCCAGTTCTCCGGTGTGCCAAGCGATCAGTGTCCCGCCGATTTCCACGAAGCCGCGCGCGATCGGCGCATCCCAGCGGTCGGTCAATTCGGTTCGAACAAATCCTGCTTCACCGAGTCGAGCGGCCGCAGTACTGACCGCGTGGAACGGACTCGGTGAGGCTGCCAGAAACGCCAAGAGTCGGTCGACGGCGGAATACGAAGTCGGCACCGTCAAACCTTAACGTCGGTTGCGGAAGTCTTCGATCGTGGCCTTGAGGCCGACTTCAGCAGTCGTGGTGGGCGCCCAGCCGAGAGCCTCGCCGGCCACGGTGATGTCCGGGCGCCGGATCTGCGGATCGTCGACCGGACGCGGAACATGAACGATCTTGGAATCTGAACCGGCCAATTCGCAAATCCAAGTGGCCAAGTCGAGCATCGAAATTTCTTCAGGATTGCCGAGGTTGACCGGCCCGGTGGAGGTCGATTCCATCATCGCGACCAGTCCGCGAACCAAATCATCGACGTAGCAAATCGAGCGCGTTTGCGAGCCGTCGCCGGCCACAGTGATTTCGCGTCCATTGAGTGCCTGGTGAATGAAGTTGGGGATCGCTCGGCCGTCCTCGACTCGCATCCGCGGGCCGAAGGTGTTGAAGATGCGGACGATCTTGGTCGCCACACCAAACTCGCGGTGGTACGAAGCCGTCATCGCCTCGGCGAAACGCTTGGCCTCGTCGTAGACGCTGCGCGGGCCAATCGGGTTCACGTGGCCGAGGTAGGTCTCTGGCTGGGGGTGCACCTGCGGATCGCCATAGACCTCAGAAGTCGATGCGAGCAGGAATCGTGCCTCGTTAGCGTGCGCGAGATCGAGCAGGTTCTTTACCCCGAGCGAACCGGTCATCATCGTGTGAATCGGTAACCGCAGGTAGTCCACCGGCGATGCTGGCGATGCCAAGTTGTAGACCTGATCGAACGGACCGTTGATCTGAGCAATCGCTGCCGGATCGGAAATGTCGGCGTCGACGATTTCGATCTGACTGTCGACCGCGGCCAAGTTCTCTCGGCGACCGGTGCTGAAATCGTCGACTACGACGACTTCGCTGCCGTTCTCAACCAAGCGCTCCACTAGGTGCGATCCGACGAATCCGGCGCCACCAGCCACGAGGACACGGGTCACGAGAACTCCTTTGTTCGAGCCCGATCAATTCCAGATCAGTGCAATAGCCTCAGTGAGTTTACCTGCTTTTAACCAAAGACGAGGCACCTTTGGCCGATTGGAAGAGTCAGCGTCGGCGAAGCAGGAGCAGCAAGTTCCACGAGAACAATTCGCGAACGACCGGCACCTTGACCAGCCACGCGGCCCAACGTGGCAAATACCGCGGCCTGGCCGAAACCACGACTATGTCGCTTTGGTTCTTGGCCCAGCGCATTCCCCAAGCAACCGAAATCTTGAACATGGTCTCACCAACGCGGTTTTTGGGCAGGTGGCCGTGCTTTCGGGTGTAGCGGTCGATCGCCCGCTGTGCGCCAAACCAGTGCCACGGTGAGGTTTCGTGACCGCCCCACGGCGACAGCCAGTTGGTGTACGACAAGAAGACGATGCCGCCTGGCTTTGCGATTCGGACCAGTTCGTTGGCCACGGCGGCCGGGTCAGGAACGTGTTCGAGCAGGTTCGAGGAGAACACCACGT
>JAPXRA010000148.1:0-5193 GCA_033813795.1 Aeromicrobium sp.
TTCGAAGCCGCGCATCCGCTTGTAGCGGGCCATCAGGTCGGTGTGGGTGTAACTGAAAACGTGACCAACGTGCAGCGAACCGGAGACGGTCGGCGGCGGGGTGTCGATCGAGTAAACCTGTTCGCGCGTTTTGGTCCGGTCGAAGGTGTAGGTGCCGTGTTCGGCCCAGCGCTCGACCCACTTTGACTCGAGGCCTTCGAGGACGGGCTTTTCGGGAACGCGGTTTTGAGTGGTCACGAGGGTCGATTCTACCGGTCACCGAACGTGGTCGGTCCCGGCCGTGCTGCGACGTGGCTATGGTGGGCGCGTGAGTTCAAGCGACCCGGCAACACCGACTATTGCGGTGGTGGCCGCGTTCACCACCGACGCTGGCGGGCGCATTCTGATGGTTCGTAAAACCGGCTCGAACATCTTCATGCAGCCAGGCGGCAAGCCAGAACCGGGCGAGGCGTTGACCGAAGCCCTAGTTCGAGAACTTGCCGAAGAACTGTTGATCGAGGTAACTGCCGCCGACCTGCTGCTGTACGGCCGGTTCGAGGCTGCCGCCGCGAACGAACCCGGACACGCCCTAGTTGCCGATGTTTTCAAGTTGAACCTAGACAAACAGGTCACCGCCTCAGCCGAAATCGCCGAAGCGCGCTGGTTCACCCGGGCTGAGGCGCTTTCGCTCGGCGAGCGCCTCGCGCCACTTGCCAGACACTTACTCCAAGCGCAGGCGTAATGGCGACCTGTCTCACGGGTCCGCAACCCGTCGCGCATGGGTAGTTCGGATTTCAAGGATCTCACTATCTGAATCATTCAGTTTCTCTGGAACGGATCGCCGATTTTTCTCATAGTGTGAGCGGCGCTATCCGCAGGAATCTACTTATGGAGTTGACTACTCATGCGACTAGGTCGTTTGACGAACAGGGCTACGCCACACCCCCCCCTCTAAGGAAATACAGATATTTCATGGCCGTGCTTGCCGTGTTTGCAGCAGTCACGACGATCGCCGTGCCGGCTTACGCTGCAACTTACTCATGGAATTCAAAAAGCAATCCGCTGACCGCTCGCAACGGTGATGGCGATGCGTTGGCGCAGGGCTACGGGACTTGGAAAATTGGTACGACGTCAAGCGGAACTCGTTCGCAAGGCTACGGTTATCTGCGCGATGCCAAGGAAAAGAACGGGTATCGGGTTTACTTCGAACTCCACACCTACGTGAATTCAGGTCTTTGTATTGCGCCTCAGTACACATCATGTAGTTCGAAATACTTCTTTTGGGCAAAACAGTTTTCAGATTTCAACAAAGAGACGTGGGGGCGTGGCTCATGGTCTCCACAATTTTACTCCTCAACAAGTGTTGATCCGGGGGGAGATTTTGCTCGGGCCGGGTTCGAGGTAGCGGAGTCCAACAAGGGTCCAGACTCGCAATCTGGAATGACATTGACCCGAGGCAACAAGTACTGAATTTGCGGATGTCACCGTGTTGTCGCGTGGAATGAGTTTGATTTCACGCGACAACACGGTGTTCGCATCTAAACCGAACTTGTTTCTGAGGCAACCAAATTTGTTTTGAAGGGAAACCAGAAAGTGAACGTCGAGGTTGATGGGCTGACTGAAGACTCGCTGCCAATCGAATGCAATGGGTTAGTCGTGGAGCGTGGCGATTTCGTACTTGGGCCGATTGACCTGACCATCTCCACCGGCGCAACCATTCTCCTTGGTCGAAACGGCGCAGGTAAGACAACCTTGCTTCGGTCGTTTATGGGACTCGAAGCTTTGTCGGGAGGCGAGATTCTGGTTGACGGTATCAGCACGCGCGATCGGCGACTTCGCCGCGAATCGATGCTTCGCGTGGGGTTTGCGCCGCAATTGGCCGCTTTGCCCAAGTCAGCACGAGTGGCAGATACGGTCGCCTACGCCGCATGGCTTAAGGGTGTTAAGCGTCAAGAATCTGCCGATCGAGTCCGAGTCGCATTGGAAACCTTAAACATCGAGCAATTCGCCGGGCGACGGGTAGGCGGGCTCTCCGGTGGCGAGCGCCAGCGAGTTTCGATCGCAATGGCGATCGTGCATGAGCCCCAGGTGCTACTCCTAGACGAACCCAGCGCCGGGTTGGACCCGATCCAACGGGTTTCGCTGCGGAACGTAATCGACGAGATCGCAACCGACCGCGCGGTCTTGCTCAGCACGCACCTAGTCGAAGAGGTGGCTGGCGGTCGAGAGCACGTCGTGGTGCTGGACAACGGCTCAATTGTGTTTACCGGAAGCGCTGCAGAACTGGAGGATCGGGCGAACTCGTCTGCGCCAGGGAACTCGGCGCTCGAACGTGGGATCTGGACGACCTTGGGCGGGGAGGGTCGGTCATGAGTTCGCCTTCGCGATATGTGTTTTCAACTTCCCGGTTTGCGTTCGCCGGACTGCTAGTTAGCCTTGCGGCTGTCACCTACGTGGTCTTGGAGAGGCTTCCGCTTTGGAAAGGCGACTGGTGGTGGGGCGTCAACAACCTCGCGCAGGCCTTGCCGGTGCTGATGCTGATTGTGGCGCTTGTGGTGGGCTGGCAAGCGGGTTCGGTGAATTCCGGAATTGCGGCCCTCGTCGAACGCGGGCCGGACTCAGTCGTAAAAGTGCTTTCCGGGATTGCGGTGGTTCCATACCTCGCCGTTGCGATTCCATATCTGCTTGGTGTTGCAGCGGTCGTTGCGGTGACCCTAAAAAATGAAGGGGTCATCGGGCCAGACTCACTAGTGGTTATCGGATCTCAGTTGGCGATGTTGGCGTTCGCTACCGCACTCGGGCTGGGGTCAGGCGCAATACTGCGCGCACCGTATTCGGCGTTGCTTGCTGCGAGCCTCACCGGTCTCGCGCTTTTCCTTAGCCCGCCGTTAGCTGACTCGATATTTTTGCTCGCCGGCCCAGTCCAGTCAGTCGTTGGATACGGGCCCAGCCTTTCACACGCTTTTGTCCTGTTGGGGGCTTGCCTCGTGGCAACGGTTTCACTTTGCTGGCTCGCTGCCAGTCGGGTTAAACCGAAACCAAAAGTGATAGCGGCCTTTTCGATCGCATCAGCGGCAATCGTTGCCGGAGCTTATCTAGTTCCCGCTGATGCTTTCGGTCGCAATCTGGCAGATGCCACAAGATGTGTAGATCAACCAGTGGAGGTTTGTGTCTATCCCGGATATGACCAGCTGCTTCGTCCTGCGGCTCACCAACTTGACCAACTTCGGGGGAAGTCAGTTGTCCAAGGACTGCCCGCTGATGCGCTTCCAAGTCGGTTCGTGCAGTACGCCGGTGACCTAACTGAAGTCGGGGTCGGAACTTTGCAGATCAGTGACGACGCTCGTCGAAGTAACCAGCTGTCGCCGACCGATCTCGCGTTGAGTCTGAGTGATCCGCTGTGGTGCCCGGCGATGTTCACCGAACCGACTCCGGTCGAGCTTCTTCAGCGCCGCGACCTGGTGTTCAACTGGCTCTTGTGGATTCAGGGCGAAATAGACGACGAAGAGTTGATCACTCGCCACGAGGTCTTGGCCTCGGTGCCGCAGTCGCAGCGGGTTGAAATTGTGGAAGAACAATTGGGGCGACTAAAGAATTGTGAAAACTGAAGTGGGCGTGGGGCACTACTTCTGGGGGGTGCGACTCGTCCTCCGGATGAGGTTCATAGTCGCCCTCCTATTAGTTGCGGTGGCAACGACAATTGGGCTAACCCAGGCGGTCACCGTTTCGAGCATCCTCATAGAGCCAGGCATTCCACCAACCCGAGTTGGACTGTTCCTTGCTTGCTTTGGCGCGGGATGCCAACTCTTGCTCCTGCGGGGCGTTCTCCCGGATTTCGAGCGGATGTCGGCAATTTCGATCCGTTCCTTTCGGTTCACGATCTTCGCTACCGTCCAGGTTTTCACATTTCTGGTGATCGTTATGACTGCGCTAACGCGATCAGCGGGGAACTGGGACTCGGCTCTACGCGCGGCCGCAATGTTCGCGTTGCTGTCCGGTTTGGCGCTGCTGGCGGGCGCGTGGAGCAGTTTCGCTGGGCTGGCGCTTCCCTGGCTTTACGTAGTATCAGGGTTGGCTCTTGGCTATGACTCGCCTTTGGCAGGCGGGGCCGCGAACGTTAAGCCGTGGGCGTGGATTGTCGATGATTCGTCATCGAACCTCTTGACGATTGCGGTTGCGGTGGCGCTTACCGCGACCGCGGCCATCCTTGGGCCATTGCGGGTGGACCAAGCCAACGGCAACGCCTGACTCCAAGTAGCCGATTTCGCACAACGATTTTACTGATCGATTCGCCGATGCATGATCGAATACGGCTTCACTGAACACCAACGCTTCGTCACACCAGCACCAGTGGTTGCACGAGTCTTCACGTCTGGTTCATCTAACTCAACGAACGTCGCTTTGGGCGCCCAAAGTGCCCCCGGCGCGAGAAACGCGTTGGACGCAATTTGAGAGGTTGAATCGTGTTCGAAACCCGAGTGCCGGCCCGCCGGCGAGTCGGAACCGTAGGACTTGCGGTAGCCGCAGTCCTGACCTTGGGCCTAGCCGCCCACTGGCCGCCACCGCTGAGCAGACCACGTCGCAGTCCGCGGCCGCCGCGGCCCTGCCGTCGGCGCCGTTGATCTCCACCGCCGACACGACTTGGCGCTACCTAGAGGACGACACCTTCCCTTCGGCCGGTTCGCCCGACGCACTTTCTTGGACCAAGGCCGGCTTTGCCGACTCGGCCTGGAAGTTGGCCAAGGGCACCTTCGGCGGCAAGATCGCCGGGTCGACCCAGAGCGCGGCCTACGACAGCAGCAACACTGCCGTCACCAAACTGGAAATGAACGCGCCCGGCCAAGAAGTTCGCGTTCGGACGTACTTCTTCCGCACCTCGTTCAACCTCACCGCCGCCGAAATCGCGGAACTCGGCGAACTGCGCGGCAAGCTGCGATTCGACGACGGCGCAATCGTCTACGTGAACGGTCAGGAAGTCTTCCGTGGCGATGTCCCGGTCGGTTCCGAAGGGTTGAACTACGCCAACGGTGAGACCACGAGCCTGGATTCGGGTTCGTTCACCGTCAAGCCGAACCAGCTCGTAGCTGGAGCAAACACCGTCGCGGTCGAGGTGCACAATGACCGCTCCAGCAGTTCAGACATCTGGTTCGAACTGTCAGAACTGCTTGCGCTTTCGGCCGAAGACGCCAAGATCGTGCCCACCCGCATCATCTT
>JAPXRA010000149.1:0-5171 GCA_033813795.1 Aeromicrobium sp.
ACTGGGGATTGCGCCGGGTAGACCTGACAAATCCCGATGGCTCGGCCCTGTCTTCGATGGTCGCTGCTGGAGTCGAGGCACCGACCGACCCTGAACCCGAATACGTCGCGATCAACAGCGCCGGAGTTTTGGCCGTCACCTTGCAGGAGAACAACGCGATCGCGCTGATCGACACCAAGACCGGCAACCTGACCAAGGTGTTCAGCGCTGGCAAGGTCGACTTGACTGGCATCGACGCCAAGAAGGACGGCGCGATCGACCCGGTCGATTCGTTGACTGCGGTTCCGCGCGAGCCGGACTCGATCGCCTGGGTGAACGACACCCACTTGGCCACCGCCAACGAGGGTGACTGGAAGGGCGGCAGTCGCGGCTGGACTGTGTTCGATGCGGCCGGCAACGTCGTCTGGGACGCCGGAAACACCTTTGAGCGCCTTGCGATCAAGCACGGCCTCTACAACGACGACCGCGCAGCCAAAAAGGGCGCCGAGCCAGAAGGCTTGACTTTTGCCGAGTTCGACCAAAAGCCGTACGTGTTCGTCGGCTCCGAGCGCAGCAACTTTGTCTCGGTTTATGAGATCAGCGATCCGGCTGCGCCCAAGTTCGTCCAGATCATGCCCGCCACCAACGGCCCTGAAGGGCTGCTCGCAATCCCCGAACGCGACCTGTTCGCGGTCTCGAGCGAAACCGATGACGCGGCCAAGGGCGTGCGGGCCACTGTTGGCCTCTACGAGTTCAAGCCTGGTCAGGCCCAGCCGACCGCGGTTGAGTCAGACGAGGTAGCCGGCAAGCCAATTGGCTGGCAGGCGCTAGGTGCGCTCTCGGCCGATCCGAGCAGCGCCACCACCTTGTGGACCGCCTCTGACACCGTGATCAAGAACGGCACGCTGTTCAAACTCGACGTCGCCAAGACCCCGGCGCGGATCACCGAACAGATTGCGGTGACCGAAGCCGGATCGCCCGCTCCGCTCGATGTCGAAGGCCTGTTCAAGCGCCCGCAGGGCGGCTTCTGGTTGGCTTCGGAAGGCGCCGCCGGCGATAAGAACGTGCTAGTTCGAACCGACGACGCCGGTGCGATCCAAGAGCGGGTCAACTTGCCGGCCGACATCGCGGCGAAGGTGAAGAACTGGGGACTTGAGGGCGTGACCGCCACCACCGATGCGGCCGGCGAGCACGTTTGGTTCGTGCTGCAGCGTCCGCTGTGGTCGAACCTGAGCACCCTGGAGGACTACGAAGGCGACAACGTGGTTCGGATCGGTCGCTACGACGTAGCCGACCAGAAGTTCCACTGGTACGGCTACCGGATGCAAGCACCGCAACGCGGCGGCAGCGACTGGGTTGGTCTCTCGGAAATCACCGCGATCAACGACCACACCTTCGCGGTAATCGAGCGTGACAAGCTCAACGGTCCGGCGGCGCGCAACAAGCGGATTTACACCTTCTCGGTTCCCACGGCAGCCGGCAAGGTCACCGACCCGTCCGCTAGCGAACTGCCAATCGTGGAAAAGCGCCTAGCAATCGACGTCTTGCCCCAGCTCAAGGCCACCAACGGTTGGACCCAAGAGAAGCTCGAAGGCTTCACGATCGCAGCCGACGGACGGTTGTACGCGGTTACCGACAATGACGGACTCAAGGACGCCACTGGCGAAACCGTTTTCTTGCGTCTCGGTGCGGCGACCAAGGCCTTCGGACCGGAATTGGCGACTACGACCAACTTGAGTGTTTCGGCGGCCAAGGTTGCCTACGCGGCCAAGGCGACCGCTACGGTCACGGTCGCTGGCGCGAACGCCGGTTCGGTCGAACTGCTTTCGGGTTCAAAGGTGATCGCTTCGGCGCCGCTAAGTAATTCCAAGGCCACCATCTCGCTGCCGAAGCTGGCAGTTGGCACGCACAAATTGACCGCCAGGTTTATGGCAGGACCGCTCGCCGCCGAATCGACCAGTGCGGTTAGTGACCTGCAGGTCGTCAAGGCCGCGAGCAAGTCGAGCCTTAAGGCTTCGGCAAAGAGTGTTCGGCGCGGCAAGTCGGTCACCTTGACCGCCAGCGTGAGCGCGACCGGACATCAGCCAGCCGGCTCGGTCAAGTTCGTCCAAGGCAAGCGAGTGCTCAAGACGGTCTCGCTGCGCGGCGGCAAAGCCAGCACGAAGGTCAAACTGACGAAGAAGGGCAATGCGAAGATTCGCGCCATCTACGTCGGTTCAGCTCAAACCACTGGATCGGTATCCACCACGATCACCGTCCGGGTGCGTTAACTCAGCGCACAGGCATCAGTGAGCGCAGCTAGGCCTGCCCCGGATCCGGGGCAGGCCTAGCTGTTTTGTTTGCGCTGCTGGCTCAGTACGCCCGCGATTACTGGAACCACTAGCAGTGCGGCGGCGAAGTTGAGTGAAGCGAAACTCCAGAGGGCGACGACAACGCCGGCCAGTAGTCCGCCAGCGGCGCCGGCCAGATTCATCGAAAGGTCGCTGAACCCTTGAACCAGCGGACGCACCTTCGGATCGACGCTGCGGGTCAGCAACGCCGCTCCAGCGATAACCGACATAGACCAGCCGACACCGAGCAACACCAAGCCGATGGTGATCTGAGTTTCGCTGTGTCCGGACGTGCCAGCGATTGCGCAGGCGGCCACAAGTACGACTTGGCCAGCAAGAATTGTCGGCTTTGGCCCGACTCGGTCAGCTAGCCAGCCAAACAGCGGCGAAAGGGCGAACATGCCGGCAATGTGCAGGCTGATCGTCAAACCGATGATTTCCAGTGCTGCCCCATGATGCTTCATGTGTACCGGTGTCAGCGCCATCACCGAGACCATCACCGCATGCGACAAGGCGACGGTGATGATGGCAAGCAGCGCTGGTCCGCGAAGGTGGGGCAGGGCCTCGATGAGGCGCGGTTTAGTCACCTGCTGCCTGCTGGGTTGCAGCGGGTCGGGGCGAAGCAATACGAAAGTCATCAGACCGGCCAGCGCAAATGATGCCACCGAGAACAACTGCGGACCGGCGAGGGCTGGCACGCCAATCCAGTCGGCGACTCGAGCGCCCGGGCCGGTCAGGTTCGGTCCGGTGACCGAGCCAATCGTGGTGGCCCAAACGACCAACGAGATTGACTTGCCAACTGCATCCGGGTCGGCGCGATCGGCCGCAGCGAAGCGCGATTGCAGGTTCGCTGCCGTGCTGGCGCCGAACAGGACGAACCCGCAAAGCATGAGCGCGAGTGATTGCGCTTCGGCCGCCAAAACCACCAGTAGTGCTCCGACCGAGCCGCCGAGCCAACCCAGCGTCAACGCCGGGCGGCGACCCTTTGCGACGGCCAAGTTCGACAGCGGCACGGTGAAAAATGCCGCGCCAAGCGTCATTGCCACCACCGCCATCCCGGCCCAACCGGCCGAACCGGTGACATCCTCGATCAGCAGGGCGCCGACCGCTAAGCCAGCACCGTTGCCGATCCCGCCAACGACTTGAACCAGGGCCAGGGTGCCAACGGTGCGCCGTTGGGCCTCCCAGGGGTGATGGAGTTCAGGACCAGACGGCGACGCGGTCACTTGGGTCCAGCCAGAGTTCGTCACTTTCGGTCACGTCGAAGGCCGCATAGAACGCGTCGATGTTTCGCACTACTTGATTGCAGCGAAACTCCGGCGGCGAGTGCGGGTCGACGGTGAGCCGGCGCACAGTTTCGGCCGGTCGCACCTTGCCTTGCCAGGCCGTTGCCCAAGACAGGAAGAACCGTTGATCGGGAGTGAATCCGTCGATTGCTTCGGCGGGGTTTTCCTGCTGAGCCAAACCGAACGCTAGATAGGCGATGCCGAGCCCGCCCAGATCGCCGATGTTTTCGCCAATCGTGAGCGCCCCGTTGACTTTCTGGCCGTCGGCGCCATCGGGGGAGAGTTCGTCATACTGGGCGATCACCTTGGCCGCGAGTCTTTCAAACGCGGCGCGATCTTCGTCGGTCCACCAGTTTCGCAGCGCCCCGGTGCCGTCAAAGTGCGAGCCCTGATCGTCGAATCCGTGGCCGATCTCGTGACCAATCACCGCACCGATCGCGCCGTAGTTGACCGCGTCGTCAGCGGTGGCGTCAAAGAACGGCGGCTGCAAAATTGCCGCCGGGAACACGATCTCGTTCATCGTCGGGTTGTAGTAGGCGTTGACCGTCTGCGGGGTCATGTACCACTCATCGCGGTCGATCGGCTGGCCGATCTTGGCAAGTTCGCGGTCGATCGCGACCGCTTGGGCGCGACGGGCGTTACCAACTAGATCCGTCGGATCGGTCTGCAGCGCGCTGTAGTCCTTAAACGATTCTGGATGGCCGATTTTGGGGGTGAACGAATCGAGCTTCGCCAAGGCCTCGGTCTTGGTCGCCGCGCTCATCCACGACAGGCCGGTGATGCTGATTCGGTAGGCCTCGATCAGGTTGTCGATCAGTTCACTCATCCGGGCCTTGGCCTCGGCCGGGTATTGAGTACGGACGTAGATCTTGCCGACGGCCTCACCCATCGAGCCCTCGACAAAACCGATGCCGCGTTTCCACCTGGGTCGAAGTTCGTCAGTGCCTTGCAAGGTCCGGCCATAGAACTCGAAGTTGGCGTTCACGAAGTCGTCGGACAGGTAGCCGGCCGCGCCGTGAACAAGTTGCCAGCGCAGCCAGTCGCGCCAGTGGCCGAGCAGGCCGTCGGTGAGCAGTTCGTTAATGCCGTCCAAGTACGAGGGCTGCGCCGCGATGACCTCAGCCAGAATCTTTTCTTCGATTTGGGCGCCGGCCGACCAGGAATGCCAGTCGAAACGCGGCATGCGGGTGGCTAGGTCGGCCAGCGTCATCGGGTTGTAGGTCTTTTGCGCATCACGGCAGGCGACCCGGTCCCAGTGAACGGCTGCAATTTTGGATTCGAGTTCGATGGCCCGGTCGGCGGCTGCTTCGGCGTCAACCACGCCCGCCAGAGCCAACATGGTCGTGACGTGCTCGCGGTAGGCCTCGCGAATCTGAGCGAACTGCTCTTCGCGGTAGTAGGACTCATCTGGCAGGCCGATGCCGGACTGCACGATATGGGTGAGGTAGCGGTCTGGGTTACCGCGGTCCGGCGCGATGTACATCCCGATCACCGAATTGATGCCCGAGCGTTCCAAGGCGCCCATGGTGCTAACTAGGTTCGCGACCGAATCGATTTGGTCGACCTTGGCGAAGTC
>JAPXRA010000150.1:0-5164 GCA_033813795.1 Aeromicrobium sp.
GAGCAAGACCGCCCAAGGGGAGAGTTCCGCACAAAGCGAGAACCAAAGGGGATTAGGAAAAATCTTGAGTACGAACTTGTCATTTAGAAAACTCGTCGGGGCTTTGGCGAGCGCGTTCATCGTGCTGGCCACCTTGACCCTCGGAGTGAACTCGGCCGGCGCTGCCACGCAGTTGCCGGCTCCGACCGGCGTCAAGTCCATCACCACGAACTCGACTGCGACAATAACCTGGAATAAGGTCGCTGGGGCAGCCAAGTACCGCGTCGTATATCGAATCGACGCCAACGGGACAGCTGCAACGATGGTTACCCCAACTTCGAATTCAGTCACGCTAAAGGGGCTGAAGTCTAAAACCCGCTACGTATTCACGGTGTCGGCGTACAACTCCAAAAACGTTGAAGGAAAACGAACGGGGTTCGTCTATTTCACGACAACTACCCTTGCGGCACCTTCCGGAATTGCTGCAACTACCACCAACTCGACCGCCAAGATCACTTGGACCGCGTTGAGCAACGCACCGAAGTACCTCGTTGAGTTCTACCCGAAAGAAGCACCGGCGAAGGTAGAAAAGACTTATCCGACGACCAACTCCGCCTCATTCTCTGGGCTGCTGACTGGCACCGCATACAACTACAAGGTCACCGGAATCAACCCCGATGGCACCGCAGGCGCTTCTAGCGCAGTGCAGACCCTAACCACAAAGACACTCGCGGCCAGCGAGTTGAGTGCCTCGAACACTGGTGTCCCGGCTGCCTTGGTCGGCAGCCTCAAGCCGGAGGGAGATCCCACCAAGATCACGAATCTGGTAGTCACAAAAGACAACACGGTTATCGACGGGATCGTCTTGAAGGGCTCGATCAGAGTTCAGGCGAACAACGTCACAATCCGAAACTCAAAGATCATCGGTCAGGGTTCGCATGCCTTGGGCATCGTGTCCCAGCACGAGGATTTCACTGGACTGACGGTGATCGATTCGGAGATCTACAACGAGTTCCCGTACAAGGACACAGTGGACACCAAAGCGATCATGGGCGCTAACTTGCGGGTCGACCGGGCCAACATCCACCACGTGAAGGATCAGGTTCACCTGCTTGCTCAAGGCAACGCCGTAGTGATCAACTCCTACTTCCATTCCAACATCCACATGGATCCAGACCCCTATTTCAAGGACCTAGTGAGTCACGACGACAACGTTCAACTTCTTGGTGGCGAGAACGTCAAGATTTTGGCCAACCGACTCGAAGGCTCGAAGAACGCAGCAATCATGGTCGGGCAAAACAACGCCCCGATCAAGAACCTGCTCGTGGAGAACAATCTGATTGGCGGCGGCGCGTGCTCAATCAACGTTGGCGCTAAGGATCATGGGGACATGGCCAACTACAACAACGTAATCCGCAATAACCGGTTCACCCGGACCCAAAGGATCTCTGGTTGCGCAATCATCGCCGATGAAGGCAGTTGGCCTACCAACGTAGGAAACGAATGGACGACCGCCGGCACCCCGGCAACCGTCACGATCAAAATGGGCACGAGGAAGAATTCGGCTTAGCCCCTGAGCTAGGACCAACTACGTTGCCCCAGTCGGATCTTCCGACAGGGGCAACAACGTTTTGCTAGGTCAGGTGCCCCTGCGAGGGTCCAGATAGCCGTCGGCCCAGGCGATCTTGGTCAGATCAGACTTCGTGCTGGCCGGCCGCCCGGCTTGGGCGTACTTGACCTTCACTCGCTGAAGGTACTGCTTGGCTGTGTCCGGCTTTACCCCGATCTGGGTTGCCACTTCGTCGAGTGTCAGTCCAGACGCGTACAGCACCAACGCACGCTCCTCTTGAATGCTCAACTTTGGCCGCTGCGGGTCTCCGGCGATGACGCTCGCCAGTTCTAACGTCATCCACTCTTCGCGGTTCAGCACCGCCCACGCCGCCGCCACGATGTCTTCTTCAGGGTCGCGCTTGCCGACAATCCCGCCGACGCCGGCTTTCACAATCTGGCGCACCAACGGCGGCGAACCAAGTGCCGAAATCACCAAAACCTTTAGGCCCCGGTCTATTAGTTTCTTCACCGTTGCCGGGTCTGCACTCGGGCCACGTTCCACCATCAAGTCGAGCACCAGAAGATGCGGATGAAGGGACTTCGGGTTGATCGTGAGCCAGGTCAGAAACTCGGGCAGAGTTTCACACGAGTGAACGACGGTCATTCCAGCCTGCGCTTGAAGCAGTTCCTCAGTCCGGCGGCGCTGCAACAAGTGGTCTTCGACGATCACGACTCGCCAATAGTCTGGCTGCGCTTCCGGCTCCATTCAGGCTTCTCCCCTAAGTCCTCGCGGATTCAACCAGCCATACGACTGGTACAAATGCCAGCAAGGAGCATAAGGGCAAAATAGGTTCAAAAATGATCCCCAAAAAGGGGTCAGTTTTCGCTTGTTGGATCCAGGTAACCGTCGGCCAGCGCAACCCGACTCAAATCAACTTTCGTCCTTGCCGGACGCCCGACTGCCGCATACTTCTTCTTGACCCGTTCGAGGTACTGCTTGGCCGTGTCGGGTTTTACTCCGATCGATTCTGCGACTGCGTCAAGTGTCAGGCCAGAGGCGTACAGCACTAGTGCGCGTTCCTCTTGGATACTCAGTTTCGGCCGGTCTGGGTCACCGGCGATCACCGTCGCCAACTCCGGAGTCATCCATTCACGACGGCCCAAAACTGCCCAAACCGCTTCGATAATGTCTTCCTCAGCATCCCGCTTACCAACCACTCCGGCCGCACCGGCTTGGATAACCGACTTCACCAAAGACGGCGAAGCCAAGGCCGACAAAACCAGTACCTTGATGTTTGCCTCCACCAGCGCACTTACCACCCGCGGGTCAACGCTCGCTTGGCGTTCGACCATCAAGTCCAAAACCACCAGATGCGGGCGGTTGAGCGCAGTCGTCGTCCGTAGCCAGGTCACCAGTTCGGGAGACGATTCAAAACTCCCAACGACGCTGAGCCCGATTTGAGCGCCGAGTAACTCCTCCACTCGACGACGCTGCATGAGGTGGTCTTCGACAACCACTACGCGCCAATAGTCGGCCCCTTCAGGGGTCATTTGCGACTCCTGCTCCATGGACTAGTCCCCCTTCGTTTTCGTTGACTAGTTCAGCTAGTGACCCTTGGCAGGTCGTCCTTAGGCAACGAAACCACAATCTCAAATAGGCCGAGATCGGCAAGTTGCTGGTATCGCGAGGACTCGACAGCCTTCGCGTCCAGACCCAACTGGCCTCGGGTCACCGCAGCCTCCGGTCCGACGATCGTCAAGCACAATCCTTCGCTGGCCGGGAAGACACTGAGCTTCAGCGACCCACTAGCCGGCAGTGCTTCAATAGTTCGAATCATCGCTTGACCCAAAAGTTCGGCCGATTCGGCCGATGGCGCATCAAGTTCGCCGGTACGAACCGATACATCTGCGCCTTGGGCACGTGCAGTGGTGAGCGCCTGACTGATCCAAGGACTCAACCGCACCAGATCCGGGTTCAACTGGGTGAGTTGGCGCAGGTAGACCTCTTCGCGAGCACAGTAAGCCCGAGTGCTGTGATCTTGTGGATCGCTACTACCGTCTGCGATCGAACGCAGGAGCGCAGCCGATTCCCAAAGACCTCTCGCCGCCCACTGACGTCTTGCCTCGTCGGCGGCTGCACGAACGTCTACTTCCAGTCGAGCGCGAAGCTCTGTCCGGCGGTCCGATAGCGACTGTTCGGCGATTTCACGAATCGCATACTGGAAAACGCCCCACACCGTCATCATGCCCAAGGGAATCACCGCAGCTACCGGAATGATGAAGGCCGCACCCGGCGATGTAGGCCAGACCATGAAAACCATCACGAGCGCCGCCGCAGCCAACAGAGTCGATGCGGTCCGAACCGGCCTTGATGTCTGCGATAAGGCAAGCAGGAGCACCAACGGCCCGCTCGGCGCCAGCGCCTGCCAGTAGGCCCCGCCGTCGCGACCAAAGTCAACGGCAGCAGCGCCGAGCACGAATGTGGCCGGCGCGCTAAGTACCAAGAGTGTCGATGCCGACGTCGAGAGCCCACCTCCCTCACCGCGACTGAACCAAGCGAAGGTCGTCAATGCAGTCAGCAGCAACAGCATTGAGTAGGTATGAGTGAGTTCGCCAAACCGATTCATCGGTTCGATCACGAACCCAACCGCGACTACGCCATAGGCCCAGAACCAACCGGCCCACGTTCGCAGGACGCTAACTGCCTCTTCACCGCCCAACTCTGCGTTGCGTTGTGCTTGGGGCAGCGAGGAGAGCGGTAGGAGGTCAAGTTGGCGACTGAACGTAACCGTCGTGCCGTTGCCTGGCTCGGAAACGTAATGGACACTGCCGTTAATCTCAGCCAGCCTGGCCCTGACGGAGTTCTCAATCCCGCGGTCTGTTTCCACAACTTGGTCAAATCCGATTCCATCGTCAGAAACAACGATCTGAAGTTCGTGGTCTTCTAACTTGATCTCGACGCTAACTCGTTTGGCCGAGGCGTGTTTGTGAGCGTTCAGCAGTGTCTCTCGAACCGCTCGCACGAGTTTGGATACGACCTCAGTTGTCAGCTGTTGCTCCGCTTCGGCCAGTTCGTCATCAGTTAGGCCGCTGCGCTCTATGACCTGCAGACCGCCGGAAAAGATATCGAGAAAACGATCCCCCCGGGTCAGAACGCTCGCGCCAGCAGACTCTAGGGCTTGAACTGTCTCAGCGTCCTTGGCGCATCGCTGCCGCACCAAGTCAAGGTCTTCGATCGCGGCGCCACCGTTGGCGATTGCACCGAGCGTATTGATCACCGTGTCGTGCAAAATTCGTGCCTCTTCGGCCGACTCGCGGCTAGCTGCACGTGCTTTGGCTGCACTCCTGATTTGAGTTTCGGCGGCAACCGACTGCTCATCGGCGTCCTTGGCGAAGTCGCGGATAAACAAGATCCCAAACCGAGTCGCCGCCACAATCGCCAAGGTGGTGGTGCCCACGGCCACCGGGAATGCCCCGCCGAGCGACGGATTCGCCATAAATAGTGCAGGCGGCAGAACAAACGCCATCACTATCGGAATGAGCAGCGCCGCTCGACCAGCAAGCGCGAAGGCCGAGGCTGCCGCCAGGACGTTGGTACTCCAGACCGCCGCGAAAAACAGCGCCCCTTCAACCG
>JAPXRA010000151.1:0-5139 GCA_033813795.1 Aeromicrobium sp.
TGGGTCTCGTGGGCTCGGAGATGTGTATAAGAGACAGGACCTGGCCGAAGCGCCGGAGTCGGCGGAGTCGGCGCGGCCGGCGCGGCCGGCGTCGCCTCAGCAGCTGCGGCCGGGGCCGGATCGACAGGCGCTTCGGCCTTCGGTTCCGGTTCGACCTTCGCGGCGGGTTTGCGAGGACCGGGCACTGGGCCGGGGTCCTTTGGCGCCTTCGGAGCTGCGACTTCGGCGGCTGGCTCTTCGACTACGACTTCAGCGGCCGGAGCTTCGGCCGCCTTCTTCGCCGCGGCCTTCTTTGCCGGGGCTTTCTTGGCTGGGGCTTTGCTCGCACCCTGGGCCATAAGTTTTTCGCCGTGCTCCTCACGGAGACGACGCGCCACTGGCGCCTCAACAGTAGACGAGGCGGACTTGACGTACTCGCCCATGTCTTTGAGGGTCGACAGGACTAATTTGCTTTCAACACCAAGCTCTTTGGCGAGCTCGTGGACTCTGATAGCCACACTTCTCCTTCAGGGAATCCAAGCCCGAAGGAGGCTCGGATCGCTAGTTGACGTACAGGCTCATTGCAAAATGAATGGTCATTTTGCAGTACTCATCGAGCGTTCATGAGCATGTGCTCCGATTTCGTGTCGGTGGGATTTGCTCCCACATTTGGTCAGGTGCTCTGGTCAGAAAACTCTTGAATCCACGATTCGATCGCTTCGGTTCGCAGCGGGCCTTCGGCTCGAAGTGCCCGGGTGAACGCTCGTCGATCTCGCGCGAGGTCAAAACACCGGGAGTTGGGGTGCAAATGCGCCCCTCTGCCCGGAAGATTGCCGTTCAGGTCAAGCTGCACGAACGAACCCGCGCCGTCTTGTCCCACTACGACTCTCACCAGAGTGGATTTATCCGCACGCTGCCGACAACCGACGCACGTGCGAATCACCGTCGACAAGTCTAGCCGCTCACCGGTGAAGACGACGAATCGCCACCCGGTGCGTCCACGACAGTGTCGGGGCGGATGTCGATCCGCCAGCCGGTCAGCTTGGCGGCGAGGCGCGCATTCTGCCCCTCTTTACCGATCGCAAGCGACAACTGGAAGTCCGGGACGATCACCCGAGCCGACCGCATAGTTTCGTCAACGATCGTCACACCCTTGACCTGAGCCGGGCTCAGCGCATACGCGATGAACTCGGCCGGGTTCTCACTGAAGTCGACGATGTCGATCTTTTCGCCGTGCAGTTCGGTCATCACCGAACGGACCCGTTGACCCATCGGGCCGATGCAAGCACCCTTGGCGTTCACCGAGGCAGCATTTGCCTTTACCGCGATCTTGGTGCGGTGGCCAGCCTCACGCGCGATCGCGGCAATTTCGACGGTGCCGTCAGCGATTTCGGGAGATTCCAAGGCAAAAAGCAGTTTCACCAAGCCCGGATGGGTTCGCGAAACTTTCACCCGCGGACCGCGCATGCCTCGCTCGACCTCGTAGACGTACGCCTTGATTCGCTCACCGTGGGCGTAGCGCTCTTCGGGCACTCGCTCGGTCGCGGGCAAGATCGCCTCGATCGTGCCCAGATCGATCATCACGTCGCCGGGCGAACGACCCTGCTGAATCACACCCGAAACGATGTCGCCGACTCGGCCGGAGAACTCGCCGTAGCGTTCTTCATCTTCGGCGTCGCGGATCCGCTGCATGATCAACTGCCGAGCGACGCTGGCGGCGTAGCGCCCAAAGTCCTCAGGCGTGTCGTCGTACTCTTCGGAGAATCTGGCGACCGGGCGCGCCGGTGTCGCTTCGTCGTCACCTGGCAGATCGTCCGCAGTCGGCTCCGGTTCGAGGTCGGCTAGGCGCTCGCGCGCCCAGACCGTGACGTGGCCGGTGCTGCGGTTCAGTTCCACGCGCGCATTGTGCTGGGCGCCGACGGTCTTGTGATACGCCGAAAGCAGCGCGGTCTCGATCGCGTCGATCACCACGTCAAACTTGATCCCCTTTTCGCGTTCGAGTATCCGCAGGGCGCTCATATCAATGTCCATCAGACGTCCTTCCGATTCAGTTCAATTTGCACAACTGCCTTGACGATTTCGTCGTACTCAAAACGAGTCGTCTGGTCCTTACTCGCCAAGTTGGCACCGGTGTCGTCGGCAGATTCGATTCGCAATTCGAACCGCTCCCCGTCAACGAGTTCTACTGCCACGAGTCGGCCGATGTTGCGTTGCCAATGCCGCGGCGCGGTGAGTGGGCGGTCAACTCCGCGAGATGCCACCTCGAGCGTGTACCGGTCCTCGCCCAACAAATCCGACTCATCGAGCAGTGCTGAAACTGCACGAGTAGCTTTTGCGATTTCGTCGATACCGACGCCGCCGTCTTTGTCGACGCTGATCAGCAGTCGACGGTTCGCGGCTTTGCCGACCAACTCGACGTCCTCGAGGTCTAGTCCCAGGGCGGTGATGGTCGGTTCAAGAAGTGCCTGCACTCCGGTGGTGATGGTGGATGTCATCGGCACTCCCTGTTCTGTTGTGATCGCGTGAAGACCCCACCATAGCGAATCGACCAAGGTCGGTAGTGTGCCCACGTGAGCAAAAGACGTGTCGTGGTGGTTGGCTCGGTTGCCAGCGTCACTGCACTGGTGGGGTTGTTCGCCACAAATACCGTCGATGAGGCCTTGCGCGCCTTGGGTGCAAGGCCCAAGCCGCTGCCGCGCGCGGAGGACACCTCACTGCTCCACGCAGTCATTCTCGACCAGCAACAAGTTCACGCCACCGCCGTTTCGGCCGGGGCAACCGAGGTGGCCGAACTGCTGGGTGAGCAACTCTCCCAACTTGGCGCAAAACCTGCCAAGGCCAGCGCCGAACCACAAGCGAACCTCAAGCAGGCGTTGCGTGCGGCAGCCCGAAATCGCGCGGTCGATGCGAGTGCGGCCATCTCGCCGCAGTTTGCCCAAGTCTTAGCTTCGATGTCGGCCGGACTGACGCAGGCGGTGGAGTTGGCATGACGAACCTGCAGAACTGGTTGGCGCTGGAGCACGAGGCGATCTGGACCTATCAACTGATTGGCGCGCGAGTTCCAAAACTCGCTGACGCTGCGAGCAAACAGATCGCCGCACATCAACGACGACGCGACCTGCTCACCCTCGAACTCAGCAAAGCAGGCAAGAAGCCGGTGCCGACGAAGGTCGCCTACGACGTTGCGGCCGTCAACAACGCCGCGAGAGCTAGGCAGTTGGCGCGCGACGTCGAATCGCGCATTTGCGCAATCTGCGTCGACCTTGTCGGCCAATCAACTGGAGCCGACCGCGAGTTGGCAATCGACGGTCTGCGCAAGGCGGCCCTAGTTCAGGTCCGCTGGGGCGGCACTGCCGAGCCGTTCCCCGGCCTGGACTGACCTAGCAGGTCAACTATTCAGCGCTGCCGCCAATGCAGTGACGGCGACTTCGGTGCGTTCGCCGGTGGCCCGGTCCTTGACCTCGACCACGCCGTCGGCCAAGCCCTTGCCGATCACCACGATCGTGGGCACGCCGATCAGTTCGGCGTCCTTGAACTTCACTCCCGGCGAAACCTTCGGCCGGTCGTCGTAGAGGACTTCCAAACCGGTGGCTTCAATTTCGGCGACAATTCCGTCCGCGGCCTCGTAAAGGCTCGGGTCTTTGCCAGCAACGACAACGTGGACGTCGAACGGCGCGAGTTCCTTCGGCCAGACGATGCCGTACTCGTCATGTGAGCCCTCAACAACTGCGGCAACTGCCCGCGAGACCCCGACGCCGTAGGAACCCATCGTGACCGTGACCAGTTTGCCGTTCTCGTCGAGCACCTGCAGGCCGAGACGCTCGGCATACTTTCGGCCCAACTGGAAGATATGTCCCATCTCCATGCCGCGAGCCAACTCAAGCGGGCCAGAACCGTCTGGGGCCGGATCGCCTGCACGCACTTCGGCGGCCTCGATCGTGCCGTCGGCGGTGAAATCGCGACCTGCCACGAGGTCGAACACGTGGCAACCGGGCTCGTTCGCCCCGGTGATCCAACTGGTTCCCTCGACCACTCGCGGGTCAAGCAGATAGCGGATCGCGGTCACGCTCTCGGCCCCCAGGACTCCCGGACCGATATACCCCTTGACCAGATCTGGGTACTGGGCGAAGGCGGCCTCATCGAACGGTTCGACCTCAGCGGGCGAAACTTGGGCTTCGAGCCGTTTGGCGTCCACTTCACGATCACCGGGCACGCCGATCGCCAGCGGCTCGGTCGAGCCGTCTGGGAACCGCAACATCACCAGAACGTTTTTGAGCGTGTCTGCCCCGGTCCATGGCCGGTCAGTTCGCGCAAATGCATCGTTCGCATGCGCCACAAGCGTTTCAATCGTGGGCGTGTTCGGCGTCTGCTCAACGTGAGCGGCCGGCAGATCAGCAAAGTCAATCGGCGCCGGAGCGATCGTGGTGACCGCCTCGACGTTGGCGGTGTAGCCGCCGGGTGAACGCACAAACGTGTCTTCGCCGTTTTGCGAAACGACTAGGAACTCTTCACTGGCCGAGCCGCCCATTGCGCCCGAGTCGGCCTGCACGATGGCGTACTCAAAGCCGAGCCGGTCAAAGATCCGGATGTAGGCCGCCCGGTGGGCTTGGTAGGCGGCCTCGAGGCCTTCGTCAGTGACGTCGAAGGAGTAGGAGTCCTTCATGATGAACTCGCGGCCCCGCAAAATGCCGGCACGGGGACGTGCTTCATCGCGGTATTTGGTCTGGATCTGGTAGAGCACCGCCGGCAAATCCTTGTACGAGGAGTACAGGTCTTTGACCAGCAGCGTGAACATCTCTTCGTGCGTAGGACCAAGCAGCAAGTCGTTGTCGCGGCGGTCTTTGAGCCGGAACAAGTTTTCGCCGTATTCGGTCCATCGGTCGGTGGTTTCGTACGGTTCGCGCGGCAGCAAGGCCGGGAAACGTACTTCCTGGCCGCCGATCACGTTCATTTCTTCGCGCACGATCGCCTCGACCTTGCGCAGTGTTCGCAGACCGAGGGGCAGCCAACTGTACAGGCCAGCCGCGGCGCGTCGGATAAGTCCCGCACGCAGCATCAGCCGATGACTGACGATCTCCGCCTCGGCCGGCGGGGCCTGATGGATGCCGAAGGCGCGCAGGACGCGGATCAGCACGTCCTCGTTGGTGGTCTCGTCAAGGC
>JAPXRA010000152.1:0-5129 GCA_033813795.1 Aeromicrobium sp.
TGCCGGTCTTGTCGGCCAATGCGGCCACGAGATCGTTGCGGGAAAGTGCCACGATTCTGCTCCTGATCAAAGATGAGATGTACCTCGTCAGTCTAGAGATCACCCCTAGCCTTACGACCTTCGGGTACCCCGGCGTGTCGCTGTTTTTCAGTCCCAAACCGCGGTTTTGCCGCCGATTAGGTCGCCGAGTCGGGCTAAGTACTGCTCTCGTGTGACCGTGCGCACTCCGAGCGAGGCAAGATGCGGGGTGTTCCACTGCGTATCGATGAGCCAATTTGACTCCGCCGAGAGTCGGTCGACCAGTGCCACCAGCGCCGCTTTCGAGGCATCAGTTCGCCTATGGAACATCGATTCACCAGCAAAAAGCGACCCGACCGACAACCCGTAAAGTCCGCCAACGAGGCGCCCGGCCTCATCCCTGGTTTCGACGCTGTGCGCGTAGCCCAAGTCGAACAGTCGCAAATAGGCCGACTTGATTGACCGCGAGATCCAGCTGCCCGGACGGCGCGGGTCAGCGCAGGCGTCGATTACTTCTTCGAAACTCGTGTCAAAGGTGAACTCGAACTCGCGCAACGACTTCCTCAATGAGTGCGAAACGTGCAGGTCGTCCGGCCCCAGCACACCGCGTTCCAACGGCGACCACCACAAGAGTCGCCGACCGTGCGGCATCGGGAACGCACCGGCGCGATACGCGTCAAGGATCGTCTCGGGCTCGAGGTCGGCGCCGCCGGCAATGCAGTCATCTTCGGGCCACTCGCTTGCGTCGAAGACCCACCGCGACTGCGGAAGCGGAATGGGCGTCATCAGGCCAGACTAAGCAATAGCCCGACGATCAGTCAGGTAGGCGACTCTATGATTTGGCCATGGGTGTGATGAAAGATCGAGTCGCCAAAGAAGCCGGCACACGGGTGGTTCCGCAGATCGCCTCAGGCTATGTGCGAACCGTCCTGGACATGGCGATCGACGGCATCGGCCCGCTCAAGCCAGTGATCGACACGGCCGGGGCAAAACTCGCCGCTCATGGCGGTGACGTCGAAGCCGCGATCAAGGCCCTAGTCAAGTCCCACACGAGTTTGGCCGGACTTCAAGGATTCGTGACCAACCTCGGCGGCATCGCGATCGCACCGGCCACCGTCCCGGCGAACGTCGTAGGCGTGACCCTCGTGCAGTGTCACTTGGTTGCCGGGGTGGCCCATCTGCGCGGTTACGACATTGAGGATCCGCGCGTTCGCAACGCGGTGCTGGCGGTGATGCTGGGTGAGGATGCGGTCGCCGAAATGATCAAGGCCAAGCGGCTGCCGTCCTCGCCGATGGCCTTGGCCACCTCGCCGGTGCACGATCCGATCCTCGACGACCGGATCGCCAAGGAGGTGACGAGCGAATTGGTGGGCCGCACGATCGGCCGCCGTGCGCTGATGCTCGCGGGCAAGAAGGTCCCGTTCCTGGGCGGCGTGGTGGGTGCAGGTGCCGACGGCTTCGGCACTTGGCAGGTTGGCCGTTACGCCCAAGCCGAACTCAAAGATCGCCGCCGAAACGAAGGCTCAACCGTTCGCTAATGCCCGCACCACGGCCGACGGGCTGGGCCGACCCAATTTCTGAGCGAGCCACGAACTGGTCTGCACCAGGGCCGAAAGGTCGACACCGTGCTCGATCCCGAGTCCGGTGAGCAGCCAAACCAAGTCTTCAGTGGCAAGGTTTCCAGTGGCGCTCTTGGCGTAAGGACAGCCGCCAAGGCCGCCAGCGGACGAATCAAACGTAGTGACCCCGGCAGTGAGCGCTGCATAGGTGTTCGCCAGTGCCTGGCCGTAGGTGTCGTGGAAGTGCATCGCTAACCGGTCCACCTCGACGCCGGCAGCACTGAACTGCGCGATCATCGCCGTCACTTGTCCGGCGGTCGCCACGCCAATCGTGTCGCCGAGGGAAAGCTCCGAAGCACCCAGGTCGAGCAGTCGTTTGCCGACCGAAACCACCTGCGCAGCCTCGACCGCACCTTCCCACGGGTCGCCAAAACACATCGACACATAGGCCCGCACGTCGACTCCGGCCGCCAGCGCCCGCGAGACGACCGGTTCGAACATCTCAAACTGGCCCACGACCGAAGAGTTGAGGTTCTTTTGAGCGAAGGTTTCGGTCGCACTGGCGAAGATGGCGATGTGGCGAACGCCCGCTTCCAGGGCACGATCAAGACCGCGTTCATTTGGCACCAGCACCGGCAGGGGTGTCGGTCCGGCGACCGGCAACCGGTCGATCACCTCGGCCGCATCGGCCAACTGGGGCACCCATTTGGGATGAACGAAACTGGTGGCCTCTACCGTCGGCAGACCAGCGGCCAGAAGCCGTTCAATGAACTCGACCTTGATGTCCACCGGCACGATCGCGGACTCGTTTTGCAGTCCGTCGCGCGCACCTACTTCGTAGATCCGCACCCGCGCTGGCAGGCCCGGTTGTTGCTGGACCATCGGCAACTGACTCACTTTGCCTCCTGCGGTTCAACGTGAAACACCAAGTCACCAAGTTTGACCTGTGCGCCTAATTCAGTCGCGACTTCGGTGACCACTCCGTCGTGTGGGGCGACGAGGGCCAACTCCATCTTCATTGCTTCTACCGCGCCGAGTCGTTGACCGGTCTGGACCACGTCGCCGGCGGCGACTTCAACGGCAATCACGGTGCCGGGCATCGGCGAAACCACTTCGGACTCGCCGAGGTGAACCGCGTGCGCCCGCCTGGTTCCGTCGGGCCGCTCGAACAACCACGCCTGTCCGCGTTCAGTCAGCCAGACCCGGGGGCCTTGAACGAAGTTGGGTTCATCGCCCAACACCGGCTCGGTCACTTCGTGTTGCACGCCGGCCTGGTCAACCACCGGCAAGATCGGGGTAACTGCGTCCGCGGCCAAACGCCAGCCGTCGCCGACATTGGGCCACAGCAGTGCCGCCGCACTCGCGATCAACTCCGCTGAGGCAGTTGGCTGCTCCAACACCTCCGCTTCGGCGTCATCGAGCCAACCGGTGTCCATCGTGGCGGAGCGGAAAACCGCAGAATCAACTGCTCGGCGCGCAAAGCCAAGGTTCGTGACCAGGCCGAAAACGGCTGTCTGATCCAAGGCTGTGACCATCTGGTTGATCGCGTCTTCGCGGTCTGGTCCGGTGGTGATGACCTTGGCCAGCATCGGATCGAACGCAGAGGTGACTTTGGTGCCCGCTTCAACCACCGATTCAATCCGGGCGGACTTTGGCCAGTGCAAGGAAACGATCTGGCCGGCTTGAGGCAAAAACCCGCTGTAGGGGTCTTCGGCGTAAACCCGAACTTCAACGGCATGACCGCGCGGTTGAATCTGCGCTTGGTCGACCGGCAGTCGCTGTCCGTCCGCGATCGCCAACTGCCATTGGACTAGGTCAAAGCCGGTGACTTCTTCGGTGACCGGATGCTCCACCTGCAGGCGGGTGTTCATTTCGAGGAAGTAGGCGTCTTCACCTAGTACGAGATATTCGACGGTTCCGGCATTCACGTACCCGACCTCGCGACAAAGGTCTACGGCTGATTGACGGATCCGTTGGCGGACTGTCGGCGAGAGGTTGGGGGCTGGAGCCTCCTCGACGACTTTTTGGTGGCGTCGCTGTACCGAACAATCCCGATCAAGCAGGTGCACGACGTTGCCGGCCGAGTCGCCGAAAACCTGCACCTCAACGTGCCGTCCGCCTTCGACGTACTTTTCGACCAGAAGCGTGTCGTCACCGAAGGCGCTGGCTGCTTCGCGGGTCGCGGTGGCCAAGGCCGCGGCCAGGTCGGCCGGCTCTCGCACAATGTGCATCCCTTTGCCGCCGCCGCCAGCCGCGGCTTTGACCAGCACTGGATAGGCCGACTCCGGCACTGCCTGCGGGTCGAACCTAGGAGTCACTGGGACACCGGCGCGTTCGGCGACCTCGCGGGCGCGGTCTTTTCGGCCCATCAGTTCGATTACTTCGGGAGTCGGCCCGACGAAGGTGAGCCCGGCCGCGCTGACCGCCTTTGCGAACTCGGCGTTCTCGGACAAGAAGCCGTAACCGGGGTGAATCGCGTCGGCACCATTTTGCCGTGCCGCCGCGATGATGGACTCAGCGTCCAAGTAGGAGCCGACCGGTACTGATTCATCGGCCAAAGCCAAGTGCGCGGTGTCTCCGGGGACGAACACCGCCACCGTCGAGATTCCAAGCTCGGCACAGCTGCGAAACACTCGGTGCGCAATTTCGCCGCGGTTAGCGACCAGAACGGTTCGAATAGTCATCTCATCACATCCGGAAGACGCCGAAGTTCGGCTCGGGAATCGGCGCGTGCGCCGCAGCTTGCAGGCCAAGGGACAGCACTCGGCGGGTATCGATCGGGTCGATGATGCCGTCGTCCCACAACCTGGCGGTCGAGTAGTACGGCGACCCTTGGCGTTCGTAGTCTTCTCGGATCGGGGCTTTGAACGCCTCGACTTCTTCGGCCGAGTTCAAATCAGTCCTCACCGTGGCCAGCACCGAGGCGGCCTGCTCGCCGCCCATCACCGAAATGCGTGCATTCGGCCACATCCACAAGAATCGCGGATCGTAGGCGCGACCACACATGCCGTAGTTCCCGGCTCCAAACGAGCCGCCGATGACCACAGTGAACTTCGGCACGACACTGGAGGCGACGGCGGTGACTAGCTTCGCGCCGTCTTTGGCGATGCCGCGGTTCTCGTACTCCTTGCCGACCATGAAGCCGGTGATGTTTTGCAAGAACACCAGCGGGATCCCGCGCTGGTTCGCCAACTCAATGAAGTGCGCGCCCTTGAGCGCCGACTCGCCAAACAAGATGCCGTTGTTCGCCAGAATCGCAACCGGCCAGCCGTCGATGTGGGCAAAGCCGCACACCAACGTGTCGCCATAAAGTGGCTTGAACTCGTGCAGTCGCGAGTCGTCCACGATTCGGGCGATCACTTCGCGCACGTCATAGGGCGTGCGCGAGTCCACTGGCACCACGTCGTACAACTCGGCCGGGTCTTCACGCGGCGGCAGCGGTTCGCGGCGCGAAATCGACTCGGGTTCTTCGCGGGCAAAAGTGTCGACGATCGAACGCACCAGCAGCAGTGCGTGTTCGTCGTCCTCGGCTAGGTGATCGACGACGCCCGA
>JAPXRA010000153.1:0-5114 GCA_033813795.1 Aeromicrobium sp.
GGCCCTGACGTGTTCACGGTTCCAGACTTTCGCAGTGTCGCTGTCTTTGAAGGACCGGATCACACCGCAATACTAACGCCTGCCAATACTATCGACAACCGTCACTATTCAATACGAGTCGTCACCAACAGTTCCACGCAATCTCCTGCGGTATTTCTGCGGTATTTGGGCCTTTTGAACCCATGCGAAAGGGCCCCCGACACCGCATAACTGCAGGTCAGAGGCCCTTTCGGGGTTACGACGTGGCTCAGATGTCGTAGTAGAGCTCGAACTCGTGCGGGTGTGGCCGCAGCGCGATCGGGAGGATCTCCTCTTGGCGCTTGTAGTCGATCCACGTTTCGATCAAGTCCGGGGTGAACACGTCACCGGCGGTCAAGAACTCGTGATCGGCCTCGAGGCTGTCGAGGACGGCACCGAGCGAGGTCGGAACCATGTCGATCTCGGCGTACTCCTCCGGCGGCAGTTCGTAGATGTTCTTGTCGATCGGGGCAGCCGGCTCGATCTTGTTCTTGATGCCGTCCAAACCAGCCAACAGCAGCGCCGAGAACGCGAGGTACGGGTTGCTCGACGGGTCGGGGCAACGGAACTCGATCCGCTTGGCCTTGGCGTTCGAGCCGGTGATCGGGATACGAACACAAGCAGAGCGGTTACGCGCGGAGTAAACCAACGCGATCGGAGCTTCGAAGCCCGGCACCAAGCGACGGTAGGAGTTGACCGACGGGTTGGTGAACGCCAACAGGCTCGGGGCGTGCTTCAGGATGCCGCCGATGTACCAGCGGGCGATGTCGGAAAGTCCGCCGTAGCCCTCTTCGTCGTAGAACAGCGGTTCGCCGTTGTTCCAGATCGACTGGTGTACGTGCATGCCCGAACCGTTGTCGCCAAAGATCGGCTTCGGCATGAAGGTGACGGTCTTGTCGTTGGCCCAAGCGGTGTTGCGCACCAAGTACTTGAACTTCATCGTGTCGTCCGCGGCCTTGAGCAGCGTGTCGAAACGGTAGTTGATTTCGGCCTGGCCAGAAGTGCCAACCTCGTGGTGACCGCGCTCAAGAATCAAACCGGCGTTCGCCAAGTTCGTCATCATCTCATTGCGCAGGTTGCCCTGGCTGTCGGTCGGTGCGACCGGGAAGTAGCCGCCCTTGTAGCGAACCTTGTAGCCACGGTTGTCATCGATGCTGTCGCCGGTGGACCAAGCAGCCTCGGCCGACTGGATCTCGTAGAAACTCTTGTTAGCGCTGGTGCCGTAGGCGACCCGGTCGAACACGTAGAACTCGGCTTCGGGTGCGAAGAACGCGGTGTCGCCGATGCCGGTGGTCTTGAGGTATGCCTCAGCCTTGCGGGCGATGTTGCGCGGGTCGCGCGAGTAGGCCTCGCCGGTGATCGGGTCGTGGACGAAGAAGTCCATCGCGATCGTCTTGGGGGTGCGGAACGGATCGATGTACGCGGTGCCGAAGTCAGGCAGCAACTTCATGTCCGACTGGTCGATGCTCTGGAACCCGCGAATCGAGGAGCCGTCAAAAGCGACGCCTTCGGCTGCGGTGTCCTCGTCGAATGCCGAGATCGGCATGGTCACCTGCTGCTGGATACCCGGCAAGTCGGTGAACCGGATGTCGATGTACTGGACACCCTCGTCTCGAACGTACTTGAAGAATTCGTCGGCGTTGCCGAACATTTGGCCTCCTCGACCGCGACGCGGCTGGTAGATCGAACAAAGCGCAATCTCCTGCGCCCGAGTACGACGCTATGTGAAGGCAGTTTCTCGCCCATCACCGGATTGTTACAACCACGTTACGCGATGTTCGGTTTGGCCAGTTTCAGCCTATTTCGGTCAACTGCATAGGCTTAGCCGGTGAACAACTCCGAAAACGAGCCGTCAATCGGGCGGCGTCTTGTGGCGCTGATGATTGATTGGGTAATCGCGGCATTTTCGGCCGTCGCCCTGTTCGGATTCACCGGAGTTCGCTATCCACCGGCAGATGTCAGTGACCAGTTAGTCATCAACGCGGTGTACATCGTCGAGGTGGCGGTACTCGTTGGTCTGCTGGGGTTCTCCATCGGCAAACGAGTAATGGGTTTGCGTGTGATCAACGCCGATGGCGAGCCGATCGGACTAATTCGGGCGTTCTTGCGTACTGCGCTGCTGAGTTTCGTCTTGCCAGCGATCGTGATGACCGAGGACAAGCGAGGCCTGCACGACCTGGCCGCTGGCAGCAAGGTCGTCTACGCAAAGTAGGTCAGCCGCGCATAGCCTTGCGCGCGCCCTTCATGCTCGTGGGCATCGGACCGCGAGGCATCGGCGCGGCCGGGCGCATCGAATCGAGCGCCTTCAATTTGTAGAGCACTTCGGTCTGCTGCGCCGGCTTGATCGCCTTGGGCAACTTCTGCACGTGCTTGATTAGCTTGGGAAGCGGCACTTCGTTCTCGCCGCGACCAACGATCACCGTGGTGACCGGCACGTCTTCGCCAACGATGCGCACGTGCTTCTTGGCTTCGGCGTCAATCAGGTTCTTCACCCGCGAGTAGGTGCCTTCGCCAACCAAGACCACACCTGGGCGACCGACCACTCGATGCACCACATCTTGATGCTTGTTGAAGCCGACGGCTGGCTTGACGTCCCAGCCGCGCTTTAGCATCTGCAGCGCACCTGCACCGGCACCAAGTTGGCCTTCCGCTTGGGCGTACATCGACTTTTCCGCCCGGCGGCCGAACACGATCATGGTCGCCAAGAGAGCTGTCGTCAGCGCGAGCACTACGGTCAAAATGATCGAGTACCAGCGCGTGCCAAACACGAAGTAGCCGAACGCGCCCGCCAAAGCAGCAGTGAGAACGAAAACGCCAAGCAGCAGCAAACCGATCTTCGGCTGGGTCTGCTTGGTCATCCGGTACGCCTGGCGCAACTGCGCGATGCGTCCGGTCGGTACTGGGGCGGCGGGGGTAGACATGATCTCGATTCTACGTCAGGCCCGAGCGGCCATGGCTTGCTGGTAGAGCCGGCCGGCTCGGTAGGACGACCGCACCAAGGGGCCGCTCATCACACCGGAGAAGCCGATTTGGTCTGCCTCGTCTTTGAGTTCGACGAACTCCTCGGGCTTGACCCAGCGCTCGACCGGGTGGTGGCGCGTTGACGGGCGCAGATACTGCGTGATGGTGATCAGTTCACAACCAGCGTCGAACAGGTCCTGCAGTGCTTGGCTGACTTCTTCGCGAGTTTCGCCCATGCCTAGGATCAGGTTCGATTTGGTGACCAGCCCGTACTCGCGCGCTTGGGTGAGCACGTCCAGCGAACGTTCGTAGGTGAATGCCGGACGGATCCGCTTGAAGATCCGCGGCACGGTCTCGAGGTTGTGTGCGAGCACCTCGGGGCGAGAGTCGAAGACCTCCCGCAGCAGTTCCGGCTTGCCGTTGAAATCCGGAATCAAGTTCTCAACGCCAGTGTTGGGGTTGAGTTCATGGATCTTGCGTACCGTCTCGGCATACAGCCAAGAGCCACCATCGGGAAGATCATCGCGCGCGACGCCGGTAATGGTGGCGTACTTCAGTTCCATCTTCTGCACGCTCTCGGCAACCCGCCGTGGCTCGTCGCGGTCTAGCGCAGTTGGCTTTCCGGTGTCGATCTGGCAGAAGTCGCAGCGACGCGTGCACTGGTCGCCGCCGATCAGGAAGGTGGCCTCGCGGTCTTCCCAACATTCGAAGATGTTCGGGCAGCCGGCCTCTTGGCAGACAGTGTGCAGCCCTTCACCTTTGACCAAGCCCATGAGTTCGCTGTATTCGGGCCCCATCTTCGCCCGGGTCTTGATCCAGGCGGGCTTTTTTTCGATCGGGGTCTCGGCATTTCGCGCTTCAATTCGAAGCAGTTTGCGACCTTCAGGAGCAATCGTCACGAACAACAGCCTACGCCGGTGGCGCAAAGACCGAGGGCGCGGATCAGGCTGTGCCTAACTCAGCGGGACCGAAAGGTGCTCGATCTGCGAGATGTCTGCCGTTGGCTCATACCGTTGCCAGGCCAACAGGTCCGCCAACTGGGTTCGAACCGCGCTCGCGGCTTCTGCGCAGGAGACGTTTCGGCCGAGTTCCTCGGTCAGCGAGGTGACCCCGGCATCAGCGATGCCACAAGGCACGAAGCGGTCGTACCAACCCAGGTCGACGTCACAGTTCAGGCTGAAACCGTGCATCGTCACGCCGCGCGAAACCCGGATCCCGATCGCGGCGATCTTGCGTTCGGGGCGGCCGCTTCCGGCTGCCAGCCAGACGCCGGACCGCCCTGGGACGCGTCCAGTTGTCAGCCCAAGTTCGGCCAGTGTGCGAATCAGGGCCTCTTCAACCCGGCGAACGTAGTCGACCACTAGGACGTGGGAGGGCAGTTTGGTGATCGGATAGCCGACGAGCTGGCCCGGTCCGTGAAAGGTGATCTTGCCACCGCGGTCGACGTTTATTACTGGTGTTCCGTCGAGCGGCCGCTCGTGCGGCTCGGTGCGCTTGCCGGCGGTGTACGTGGGTGGGTGCTCCAACAGCAAGGTGGTGTCTTCGATCAGGCCGACAGCGCGCTTGGCTAAGAGTTCGCGTTGAAGTTGCCAAGCAACTTGGTAATCGACCGGAGAATCAAATTCTTGGAACTGCACCCCCTAACCCTACGCCTGTGCAAAGCGGTCACGCCTGTTTCAGGTTTGCGAGATCGTGGGGCGGTGGATTTGCTGATTTGGCTGGTTTCGGCCGCCGCGCTGTTCAATCCGAGCGCCCAGCCATGTCAGGTGCTGACGGCGATCGACCACGAGCGAGAACGTGCTTGGGCGCAAGGGGACACCAAATTGTTGGCCGGCCAATACGTCGATCCGCATGCTGACGTCGCCGAGTTGGACCGCTATCTGGCCAGGGGACTTACCGTGCAGGGCGTAAGCCACATCCGAGCCGACTGCGTCGACGAGACGCATGCCGCGAAGGTTGTGGAGCGACTCGCCCGAGCCACTGCCATAGACCCGGCAGGCAACAAACACCTATTGCCTGCCGGCGCCTGGCATCGCCGTTTGGTCAAACTCGAATTTGACCGACGTTGGCGGATCGCCGAGATAGCAGCGTGGGACTAGCCCAATTCGCCGTCGAAGGAGCCGGACTCAAGACGT
>JAPXRA010000154.1:0-5102 GCA_033813795.1 Aeromicrobium sp.
TGTCCGAGGTGGTCTTATTCGTGCGACTAGCACGGATCACAAAGACCAGCGTCAAGGCGACAAAGCCGCCGAAGATGGCGATGTTTAGGCCGGTGTTGCCGATCGGTTCGGCGGCGGCCGCGGCCAGGTTCGTCGAGATCATACGAGGCCCTCTGCTTCCATTTCTTCGCGGATTTTCGCCGAGCGCGGATCTAGTTCGCGATCAGCGAACTTCACATAGGCCATCGTCACGGCGAAGGTCGCTACGAATTGGGCGAAGCCAAACACCAGGCCGACATTTACGTTGCCGATCAGTTTTTGGCTCATGAAGTCGACTGCAAAGATCGACATGAAGACGTAGAGGAAGTAGAAAGCCAAACCGCCAGCAGCGGCAGGAATAACCCAATTGCGGTGCTTGGCGCGAAGTTCTTGGAACTCCGGCGAGGCCAACACCGACAGATACGCGGCTTCGCGCTCGGTCGGCGCGGGCATATCGGCGCCTTGGTGGATGTGCTTGCTCACGGCAGCCTCCAGATGATCGATGGGAGCGAGACGTGCGTCACAGTGATCGCCGTCACATCGGACGCTAGATGCCGCTTGGGATTTGGCAAACCACCTAGAACGCGGGTTGCGATGAGTGAGCGAATTGTGCGACAAGCGGTAGTCGAAGTGCGCCTAGGAGTGATCGACGGTTAGGCCAGATTGCGGAGTTGTTCGACCAGTTCGGCCAGTGCTGGCTCGCCGCGACGAGCAAGATAGTGGCCGGCCAGCATCAGGAATCTGGCTTGCTCGCCTAGTTCGGGTCCAAGCGCGCCAAGGTCAGCTAGTGCTTGCGCCATGGCGGCCACGGCTGTTCGGGTCAGTTGATCTGGTTCTAAGTCGTGGTTTCGCGCTTCGACTAGCCCAATCCCGGCACCGGTCTGGGCAGCGCTTCTAAGTAGGTCGATCGTGTGCGGCAAGTCAGTCTGGCTGGCAGAGATTTTCACTTCGGGCAGTAGGTGGGCGCAGATCAGGTCAGTGATCTCGTGGGCTCGCGGGCTAAACGCCGTGGCTAGTCCCAATTGACCAACTGTGGCTGCGGCGAATCCATCGTTGTGGCGCACGGTGAGGAGAGACTGCGTCTGGCCGAGCCGCGGAGCGTGTAGCACCAGCGGCGTCTTTTTGGACGGCTTCCTTCTGCTAAACCAGCTCACTGTGGCATCCTACGGTGCGGGCTGTGGGGGGATTCTTATCGTCACTTTGGGGCTCGTGTGACTAAAAGAAATAAAAGTGACGGAAGTTGCGTCATGTTTCGGGGGGACTCACGTCTCGTTTGCAAGTGAGAGCTCGGGCTCTCCGGAAGCAAGAACTGGCAAGCGTTCGAAATATGACCTAAGGGACTAGTCACATTGGTCCCAAACGTCACTTTCGCAACGGGTGTGACTCATGGAATCCTTGAGTGCGCTCAAATGGCCGGGTCGGCAGATGGAGGGAAAGACGATGAAGGCAACACGAATCTGGTGGCATGAAATTGATGCCGACGATTACTACAACATGGAGAAGTCCTCGCGTGGACTTCGTGGTCGTGCTGCCCTGGAAGTTCGTGAAGTTCCCGAACTATTGGAGTTTCTCGGAATCGATCGCGCCACCCCGGTCGATGCTTGGCAAGATCAACGGATCGTGGCCAAAGTAATTGGTCGGCCCGAAGAGAACTCCGACATCACTTTCAAAGCCCATCGCCGCCATTCGGCCTACGAACTCTCTGGGATAAATCGTCATGACGAGCGGACCGAGCGCCACCCGGCCTGGATGCCGGTCAACGGCTGGCCAGACGTTCGGATTCCGGCAAATGTCGAAGACGCCAAGCAGATCCTCTCCGAAATCGGTGGCATCCACATTTACGTGGTTCGGGCCGACACCGGTCAGTACTACGCCGGCTTCACCACCGGAGCTCGTTTGCCCCAAGGTTGGCCCACTTCGCTCGATCCGCTGTTTAAGGGCGCAAGTTCTGGTGTGATCAATGTTGGCCACGGCAGCACAGCCGAACTGACCCCATTGGCGCGAAAGATCTTGGATGCCTATCGCGATCGTAAGAGCGTCTTGGTTTACGGCCCGCCAGCAACCGGCAAGACGCACGCGGTTGCTCAAGTGCGCCAAGTCTTGGACCAAGAGTGGTCTGGCGGTGAGTCCTTGGAGTTTGATCCACTGCGCCCAGACCAGCCGTTTACCTCCGGCTTCGACTCCTCACCGATCGAGGCTCCGGTCATCACCGACTGGGTCACCTTCCACCAGGACTACGGCTATGAGGACTTCATCGTCGGCCTGCGGCCAACTGGCGAAGGAATCCGGTTGGCCCCATTTGCCGGCCGCTTGCTCGACCTGGCGATTCGGCTACACCGCCAAGGCAAAGGCTCTGGCTTGCTGGTGATCGACGAGATCAACCGTGGCAACGTACCCAAGATCCTCGGCGACTTTATGACCTACATGGACACTTCCTACCGGCGTTCACCAGATGGCAGCGACAAGTCGGCCATTCCGGTGAACCTGCCGAAGGTGCAGCGCAGCCCCACCGGCGATCCGGTCACCGAACCGATCTGGATGCTTTCGGGCGATTCCTACATGCTGCCCGCGCCGTGGTATTTCCCGCACAACATCAACATTTTGGCCACGATGAACTCGGTCGACCGGGCGGTTGCGCCGCTAGACTCGGCGATCGGACGCCGGTTCGAGCGCATCGACGCCTATGCCGATTTGGACTTCCTCGCTCAGCACCTAGGTGTGAGCGTTGAAATTGCCACCTCGCCTGAGGTGGATGCAGAAAATTGGACGCCGCAAGCTGCTGCGGTTGCCCTGCTTGCCTATCTCAACGACCAGATCACTGAGCGACTTGGTCAGGACTACGAACTCGGGCACTTGTACTTCTGGAAGGTTTCATCATGGGAGGATCTACAGCGCGTGTGGGATCATGACATCTGGCCTCAAATCCGTGATCGCTTCGGAGCGCGACCGGACCAGCTAGCAGACCTGTTGCGTGTCAACTCGCGCAACGCTCCGGAGAACTACCCCTTCCGAACTCGCACCCTCACCGGTCGCGCGCTTTCGGTCGACCCGATGATGGGCACCTCGAACGAGACCACCGCGATCAACATTGATTTCTTGGTGCGCGGATGATTGGCGACCCGACCCTCCTAGAGGGCGGCCCTGCCCAGCCGTTCACGGGCACTGCAGCCGATCTGGCCGAGTTGCGGCTTCGCTCCGCAGAGTTGGCTTCACGACTTGACCTGCCCGAAGAGCCGTTCGTGATTGACGAAGAGCGGAACTCGATCGAGGTGCGTCACGTCGCCGGATTCATCGCTCTTGGCGACTCCACGATCGAAATCATGCCGAACTTCCTGCGGCACGATCCGGGCTGGCGGGTTTCCTTCCTGACTATGCTGACCACTATCCGGCAGTTCGAGTGGATTCCGACGGTCGACCGTGGCAGCCGCCACGCCGGGCTGCCGGACCTGCTCGGGATGATCTTGGCCGGCGCGATGTCTCGGGCCAGTGCCGAAGGCATGCCGCGAAACTACGTTGAACGCACTGCGAGCCTGCCGTCCACCCGAGGTCAACTCGATGCTGGCAAGATGTGGCGCCGCGTGATCGACCCGTACACGATCGACTGCCGGTTCTCGGAGTTCGTCGCTGACGGCCCGGTGCCCAGCGCGCTGAAGTGGGCGTGCGGCGAGCTTTCTGGCGCGGTCACCCAGTCGTGGCTGGAATCGGAACTCATGCACTACGGTGACCTGTTCCCGGAAGCTTCGCGGGACTTACCACCGCCGGCGGTGCTGGACGGACTGCAACTGACGCCGCAGTTTGGCTTCTTGCACGATGCCCTCGACGTGGCTCGGCTGTTGGCCCTCGGGCCGCAAAACGGTGCAACGAACCGACCTGGTGCGCCCGGGCGCGCGTTCTTGTGGAACACCGACAAGCTGTTCAGCGACTTCGTCGAAGTGATCGCCGAACGCGCGGCGCGCGAGTCTGGCTTCACCGCCTACCGCGGCGCAGCTCGTCGAATCGGTGATTCCTCACGCATCGGTGCTTCGGTCGACACGATCATCGAGTCCGATGACGAAATGGTCGCGCTCAACGTCAGCGCCGCCGAGTTCACCGAGGATCTACTGGAGCAACTCACCGAGCCGGTGGTGAGTGCCGGGCGATCGCTTGGCGCCTCAGACGTGGCTCTGGTGTTCCCGGCGAGCATGGGACTTCGGCCGGGCACGCAGTGGAACCTGCGTGAACCGGGCGGGCCGTCGATGTTGCACGCGATCACCGTTGACCCCTCAGGGCTTGGTGAACAAGGCGGCATGGCGCGCGTTCTCAAGGAGTTCGAACTCGATCTTGGCGCGGTGTTGACGATTGCACACCGTCGACCCGTGGGGTCGCGGCGCCTTGGCGGGGCCAGCCAGCTGGCCTAACGGCGCAAGGTAACCAGGTTGGCCAACTCCGCGTCGGTCAACTCGGTGAGCGCGGTTTCGCCTGAGTTGACCACGGCATCAGCAAGCGAGCGCTTCGAACTAATGAGTTCGGCGATCGACTCCTCGACCGTGCCTTCGGCCACGAGTCGGTGGACGTGGACGTGTTGGGTCTGTCCGATTCGGTGGGCGCGGTCGGTTGCTTGATCCTCTACTGCCGGATTCCACCAGCGGTCGTAGTGGATCACGTGATCGGCTCGAGTTAGGTTCAAGCCGGTTCCGGCAGCCTTCAGCGAAAGGACGAACGCATCGGTTTGTCCCGTCTGGAACCGGTCGACCATCTTTTCGCGATTGCCAACTGTGGTGCCGCCGTGCAAGAAGTCGTGCTTGATTTTCAACTCAGCGAGGCGGGCCGAAAGCAGCCGTCCCATTTGGGCGTATTGAGTGAACACCAAGGCGGCCCCAGACTCATCGACGATCTCGCAGATCAGATCGTCGAACGCCTCAAGTTTTCCCGAACGGCCAGTCAATCGGGGGTTCTCCTCGCGCAAGAACTGCGCCGGATGATTACAGATTTGCTTGAGTCGGGTCAGCAGTTTGACTACTAATCCACGCCGGGCAATGCCGGTGGACTCTTCAATCTCGGCCAGAGTCTGACGAGTCACGCCTTCATAGAGTCCGATCTGTTCG
>JAPXRA010000155.1:0-5097 GCA_033813795.1 Aeromicrobium sp.
GCCGTGGAGTTGCGCCGCCACCCCGATCTACGACCCGGGCTCCTCGGCCCTACTCGGAGTACTCGACATCACCGGCGGCGACGAGATCGTCGTGCCGCAAACCATGGCGATGGTGCGGGCCGCCGCCAGAATGGCCGAATCGGAACTGTCGCGCGACCTGCCCCTACTGACCCCCGGACTAACCAACGCAGCGACCGAAACGCACCTGCACCTCGAAGCCCTCGGCCGCTCCCAAGCCGTCGCCCACCTCCGGCAACCGAACGGCGCCGGCACCAGCATTGTGCTGTCGCCGCGGCACTCCGAAATCTTGGTGCTCCTCGCCTCGACCCCACGCGGACTGTCCGGTGACGAACTGGCGATCCTGCTATACGAGGAAGACAGCGCCGGGTCCACGATGCGGGCCGAACTGAACCGGATCCGGCAAATCCTCGGCGACGAGATCTTGCGGTCGCGGCCCTACCAACTCCGCGGCTCGATCAGCGCCGACTGGCTCGAAGTTCAAACCCAAGTCGAAGTCGGTTCGGCCTCAACTGCCCTGCGACATTTCGCCGGCCCCCTGCTGCCGCGGTCGGTGGCACCAGGGGTCGTCCGGCTTCGTGAAGCACTGACGTCCGGCCTGCGCGCCAGCCTGCTCAGCAGCGGCTCGGCCGAACTGATGTCGGCCTGGACGCGCTCCTCCTGGGGCAGCGACGACTACGCCATGTGGACGGCCCAACGCGATACGGTCGGCCCGAACTCCCCATTGGCGCCACTGATCAACGGACAAATCTCCCGGCTCGACAACGAATTCGGCACCTTCTGAACTTCGCTGAGTCGATGCAACGTTGCTGCAACGTCGCGCGACCTAGCGTGTGATGGTCGTCACAATGACGGCCTCGCGTCAGCACTAGGAGTTCACGATGACCGTCCACGCAGTCCCCGGTAGCGCTGAATCGACCATTGAGGTCAAGAGCCGCTACGAGCATTACATCGGTGGCGAATGGGTAGCCCCCGTCAAAGGCAACTACTTCGAGAACATCTCCCCCGTCAACGGCAAACCGTTCACCGAGATTGCCCGCGGCACCGCAGAAGACATCGAAGCGGCGATCGACGCCGGCGAAGCCGCAGCCCCCGGCTGGGGCCGCACCTCCACCACCGAACGCTCGAACATCCTGCTCAAGATCGCCGACCGGATGGAAGCGAACCTGACCGACCTGGCAGTTCTCGAAACTTGGGAGAACGGCAAAGCAGTCCGCGAGACCCTAAACGCCGACCTGCCGCTGGCGATCGACCACTTCCGCTACTTCGCCGGCGCCCTTCGCGCCCAAGAGGGCGGTATCTCCGAAATCGACGCCGACACCATCGCCTACCACTTCCACGAACCGCTCGGCGTGGTTGGCCAGATCATCCCGTGGAACTTCCCGATCCTGATGGCCGTGTGGAAGTTGGCGCCTGCCCTTGCCGCCGGCAACGCGGTCGTGCTCAAACCGGCCGAACAGACCCCGTGGTCGATCCTCAAGCTCGCCGAACTTGTCGGCGACTTGCTCCCGCCCGGCGTGCTGAACATCGTCAACGGCTTCGGTGTCGAGGCCGGCAAGCCGCTGGCCACCTCCTCGCGGATCCGAAAGGTCGCCTTCACCGGCGAGACCACCACCGGCCGGCTGATCATGCAGTACGCCTCGGAAAACATCATCCCGGTGACGCTCGAGCTCGGCGGCAAGAGCCCGAACATCTTCTTCGACGATGTGGCCAGCGCCCGCGACGACTTCTACGACAAGGCACTCGAAGGCTTCACCATGTTCGCGCTCAACCAGGGCGAAGTGTGCACCTGCCCGAGCCGCGCTCTTGTTCAGCGTTCGATGTACAGCGACTTCGTTCCCGACGCGATCGCTCGCGTAGAAGCGATCAAGCAGGGCAACCCGCTCGACGAGACCACGATGATGGGCGCGCAGGCCTCAAACGATCAGCTCGAGAAGATCCTGTCCTACCTGCAGATTGGTCGCGACGAAGGCGCCAAGGTGCTCACCGGTGGCGAACGCCTCGTCCTCGACGGCGATCTGGCCGAGGGCTACTACGTCCAGCCGACCGTGTTCGAAGGCAACAACTCGATGCGGATCTTCCAAGAGGAGATCTTCGGCCCGGTGCTGTCCCTGACCTCGTTCGACGACGAAGCCGACGCACTCAAGGTCGCCAACGACACCCTGTACGGGCTCGGTGCTGGCCTGTGGACCCGCGACGGCAGCCGGATGTTCCGCGCCGGAAAGGCAATCCAGGCTGGCCGTGTCTGGACGAACTGCTACCACGCCTACCCCGCCCACGCGGCGTTCGGCGGCTACAAGCAGTCCGGCATCGGCCGCGAGAACCACAAGATGATGCTCGACCACTACCAGCAGACCAAGAACCTGCTCGTTTCCTACAACCCGAACAAGCTCGGATTCTTCTGATGGAGCGCGTCGCAGTAACCGACCAGGCGGCGGAGGTCATCCGCCGCCTGGTCGGCCTGCACGGGCCGGTGATGTTTCACCAGTCCGGCGGATGTTGCGACGGGTCCTCCCCAATGTGTTATCCCGCTGGGGAGTTCCGCACCGGCGACTCCGACATCAAACTCGCCGACCTCGACGTCGGAACCGAACAACTGGTGCCGTTTTGGATGTCGAAGTCGCAGTTCGAGTACTGGCAGCACACCCACCTGACCGTCGACGTGGTCAAGGGCCGCGGCGCCGGCTTCTCCCTCGAAGCACCCGAAGGAGTGCGGTTCTTGACTCGTTCGCGGGTTTTCACCGACGCCGAGTACGCCGAACTCACTGCCTTGGGTTAGTCCCCTGCTCAGAACAGGACTTGGCCAGTTGGCGGAAAACGTAGACGGTTTCGCGTTCGTCCTGCTCCGAGCCGTAGTCGCTGAGTTTGGTGATCACGGTGTCGAATTCGTCGGCGACGTAAACGTATTGGCCATAGACACCTAACGCGGTGATATCGGACCAAAGTTCGTGGCCCGGCGGATGCCACCACAGCGACGAATACATCCAGTCCGGCGAGGCCTCGACCGACGGTGTCGAAATTCGTCCGATCCAGTCGCTCGGCTGCACTTGCTCGTCGCCGACCAGTCCGTTGTCCTGCACCAGCAGTCCGAACTTGAGGAAGTCGCGAGCGGTCGCGTTCAGCGCCGAGAAGCCCTTCTCGATCCCGCCGGGCTGGTCTAGGTTCCAGGTGGCGTCGTTCTCCATCCCGAGCGGCTGCCACAACCGGCTCTGCACGATCTCGGTAAGAGGCTTGTTTTCAACCTTCGAGGCGATCATCGACAGGTACTGCACATCGACGCTGCGGTAGTCCGACTTTGAACCCGGCTCGAACCGCAGACCACGGTTTTTTAGCAAGTAGCCAGGCAAGTCGGTGGTGATTTGCAGGCCGCCGACGCCCCAGAACGGCTTGAAGTAGGAGTAGTCCTCGTTAACGTCGATTCCGCTGGACATGTCTAGCAGGTGCCCGACAGTTATTTGGTCAAAATCGGTGCCGTTGGCGAACTCAGGCAGCACCTCGACCAGCCGGGTGTCATCGCTGAGCAGACCCTCGGCGATCTGCTGGCCGATCACCAGACTCACCACCGATTTGGCCACCGACCAAGACGAATGGGTGCGGTTTTCGTCGGCGTCAGTGCGGTACCACTGGCTAACAATTTCACCGCGGCAAGCCACAATGAACGCGTTCGTTTCGGTGTCGGCTAGGAACTGTTCAGTTGGCACCGAGTCGCCGCGCCAGCGGACCGTTTCGGGCAGCGCCGTTGAGGCGACCGGCACCGGTCTCGGATTCGTTGACGCCGTCAATGGCCGGGAGGCGAACAAGTTGCCGACCTCGGAGGTCGGGGTAAACACGTACCTACCCAGCACTAGCGGATTGCTCATGTTCAAACTTGCGGTCAAGGCCCAGAAAGCAAGGACCAGCACCACGACTAATCCGACAAACACGGCGAGGAAACGACGCAGTCTCATTGGCCCACCCTAGGCTGGCCAACATGGCTTTTGGGCAAAAATTGGTGCCGGCCCACGCGGCTTCACTCAGACTGTGAGACTTGAGACAGCCCACGCTCCTTCGACTTGGAACTCCTGATGAACACTCCAGACTTCTCCCTTCCGCCGGCCCCGGCCGCTCTCGACGCCGGCGGTGGCACCCCCGCGCCATTTGGTGCCTATCGAGGTGCCGTGGCCGATCTGTCTACCAGCGCTTGGGACGGCAACGGGGGCATCACTTCGCACCGTCGCCGCCAACGCAAGGGTTGGATCTACTTCGGTGCGTTCACCGAGCGCTTCATGGTCGGCTTCGCGACCGTCGACGCCGGATACGTCGCCAACGCGTTCTGTTACGTCTACGACCGGGCTCGTGACCTGCTGGTTGAAGAGGCCGCGACGGTTCCGCTCGGGTTCACCCGCGACTTCAAGCCGCGCCACGACGGTGACTGGCGGCTGAGTTCTGGCGGCCGCACCTGGGAAGTGGACTTTCGCGAGGACGCTTGGCAGGTCGGGTTCAGCGGTAAACGGATCGAGTTGGAGCTAACCGTTTCGGGGTCAAGCCCCGGACTCACCGCGATCGCTAGTTCAATCGGGCGGCCGTTCGCCCACACCTACAAAGTGTGCGCGCTCGATGCCCAAGTCCGCGCCACCGTCGACCGGGTCACCGCTTCGGATTCTGGCAGCGCATCGGTGGACTTCACCCTCGGCTATCCCCCACGGCACACCTTGTGGAATTGGGCCAACATGAACGGCTCCACCGCCGACGGGCGCCGGGTCGGGTTGAACTTGGTAGGCCAGTTCATGAACGGCCAAGAGAACGGGCTGTGGATCGGCGACGAACTCGTGCCACTCGGCCACGCCACCTTCGAATACGACCCCCGAAACCCCGAGGCGTCGTGGCGGATCCGCACCCTTGATGGACTGATCGATCTCACTTTCGAGCCAGAAGGCCAGCGACAGCAGCAACTTCGCGCCGGCATCATGGCAAGCGTGTTTGTCCAGCCGTTTGGCCGGTTCGCTGGAGTGATCCGGCACCGCGGCGAAACCCTTGAAGTGACCGGGTTGGGCGTGGTCGAGGAACACCTCGCCACTTGGTAAGGGCGCACCTCTCCTC
>JAPXRA010000156.1:0-5022 GCA_033813795.1 Aeromicrobium sp.
CTTCCTGGGTGCTGAACGTGCCGGGGTTGACAACACGGGGCTGGGGGCGGTCGCCGTCATGGACGCGCCAGCAGGTGCCGGGGATGATTGGAGTGTCGGTGTAGCCGAGAGGTTTTTTGACTTCGTCTGCCATGATGATGTCCTTAGTTGCAGGGTGCTGACGTTATGAAATTTTGGTTGTTAGTTGTCGCTCTCAATAGCTGCTGTAGAGTGACAGCGGGCGGCACCAGATGTTGCGGAAGCGGACAGGGTCGCCGTGGTCTTGCAGCTCGATGGCGCCGTAGGAGGACTGGGGCTTGTATTCAGCCAGGGCGCGGAACCGAGTGGGGCCTTGCAGGGGCTGGAAATGGTGCAGCAGCACGCCATTGAGAAAGACCGTGATGTAGGCCGGCGCCATGAGCTGGTCGCCAGCAAAGCGCGGCGCGATCCAGATGATGTCGTACGTGCTCCATTCCTGGCGCGGGAGGCAGGCATTGACTAGGGGCGGGCACTGGCCATAGAGGCCGCCCTCGACGCCGTCAGCGTAAGTCACGAAGTCGTAGCAGTTCAGGATTTGGATTTCGTACTTGCGCATCATGAAGACGCCGCTGTTGCCGTGTCCAGGGGCTTCCGGCTTGGAGAATTCCAGGTGCAGCTGGCAGTCGCCGAATTCAGTCCTGGTGTGGATGTTGCCAGTGCGGGGGACGCTTTCAAAGTAGCCGTTTTCGACTTTCCAGGGAGCGTCCTGGCCATCTTTGCCCACCCACTGCGACAAGCTGTGGCCATTGAAGAGGATGACCGCGTCAGAGGGCGGCGTGCCGGCTTTTTCCTGGGTGGGGAAATCGCCCGGGGTCACAACCGGCGGCTGCGGTCGATTGCCGTCGTGGACACGCCATTTGCTGCCCGGGATGATCGGGGTGTCGCTGTAGCCGAGGGTCAGCGCCGATGCGGTCAAGGTGGCGCTCATATCGAGCCTCCAGTTCTTTGAGTGCGAATCATCAGATAGAGCAGGAAGGGTGCGCCGAGCGCGCCAGTCACCACCCCAACGGGGTAGCGGGTGTCGAAGGCGAACTGACCGATCAAGTCGGCCGAAAGCACAAGGAGTGCCCCGATTAAGGCGGCGGGCACCAGCAAGAGTTGGCGCGGACCGACCAACCTGGCCGCGATCGGTCCGGCCATGAACGCAACGAAGGTGATCGGGCCGGTGGCGGCGGTGGCAAAGGCGACCAAGGCGACCGAGGCGTCGACCAGCAGGCGGCGGGTGTGTTCGACCCGGACTCCGAGCCCAGTGGCTTGGTCATCGCCGAGTTGCAGCAGCCACAAGCTTCGGCCCAGCGCCAACACCACCGGAACCAGGACAGCCGAAACGATCGCCAGCATGAGCACGTCGTCGACCGAGGCCAGGTTCAGGCTGCCAGACAGCCAACGCATCGCGCCTTGTAAGTCCCAACGTGAAGCACTCGCCAGCAGATAGAGGGTGGCGCTATTTGCCATGGCGGCCACGCCGATCCCGATCAAGATCAGCCGGATGCCGACTACGCCTGATTTGGCCGCCAGCAGGTAAATGGCGAAGGCCGTGCCGATGCCGGCGACGACAGCGGCGGCACTCACGACCAGCCCGGAGGCTCCCAGCACGATCATCGAGAACAGGGCAGCGACGCTCGCCCCGTTGGTGATTCCGATGATGTCGGGGCTGGCCAGTGGGTTTCGCAACATTGTTTGGAAGGTCACGCCAGCTAGCGCAAAAGCCGCACCGGCAAGCACGGCCAAGAGTGCTCGGGGCAGGCGAAGTTTCAACATGGTGAACTCGGCTCCCGGGGCCGGATCGCCAGTGAGCGTCGCCAACACTTCGGCGCCAGAAAAGACCCGTTCGCCATAGGCCAAGGCGAAGAGCCCCAATGCCGCTAGGGCGAGCGAAAGCGCGGCGACGACGAGTCGCGCGCGCCACAGCGACCGGGTGCGGATCTGGCGAATTCGACCGGCGCCCTCGGCAAGTGGCTGCTCTTTGAGGCCGGTGGTCATATGTGCTCCCCGGTTCGGGTGAGCACGACCCAAATGAATACCGGCCCGCCGATCAGGGCGGCCACGATGCCGACTTCGATTTCTTGTGGCCGGGCGATCACCCGGCCGATGACGTCTGCCGTGGTGAGCAAAGCCGCACCGGCGAATGCCGATACGGCCAACAGCCAGCGGTGGTCGGCGCCAACAACGATTCGCACCAGGTGCGGAATCACCAAACCGACAAAGCCGATCGGCCCGGCCAGGGCGGTGGCCGCCGCGGCCAAGATCACGCCGGCACTTGTAGCGCTCAATCGCGTACGCGGGACGTTCACCCCTAGGCCAGCGGCGACGTCATCACCTAGGCCAAGCCGGTTCAACCGGCCGGCGGTTGCTGCACACAGCACCAGGCCCGCGACGATGAACGGCAGCACCGTGAGCGTGTCGGCGTTGTTTGCCCGCCCGACCCCGCCGATAGACCAGAACCGGTAGACGTTCATCACCTCGATTCGAGGCAAAAGAATCGCGGTGGCGACTGAACCAAGAGCGGCGGTTGTCGCGGCGCCGGCGAGCGCAAGTTTGAGCGGAGTTGGTCCTCCGGGACCCAGCGAAGCCACCAGATAGACGAAGGCGGCCGAAGCGCCCGCGCCGAAAAGCGCAAACCAGATGTAACCCGTCATCGTCTGGATCGAGAAGAAGGCGATACCGATCACCACGAGCAGGGCGGCACCGGAGTTGATGCCCAAGATGAATGGGTCTGCCAGTGGGTTACGGGTCACGCCCTGGAGCATCACGCCAGACATCGCCAGAATCGCACCGACGAGCATGGCGAGAATCGTGCGAGGGATCCGGCTTTGGACGGCTGCGGCGGTCACGCCGTCGCCGCCGGAGGTAAGGGCGCGCCACACTTCGGCTGGCTCAACCACCCGTGACCCGAACGCGATCGAGGCTCCCGCAGTGATTGCCGTTGCCAAGATCGCTAAGACAAGCCATCGCCGAGGATGCCAGGTTTTGCTGGCATCCTCGGCGATGGCCGTGGGCTCGAGGGTCGCGATCACTTCACCTTGGTGGCAGCGTTGCCGAGCAGTTCGACGTAGTCGGAGATCATCCACGGAATCGAGAGCGCCGATGGTGAAACCGCGGCTGCAAGCGGGGAGTTGTCCTTGAGTAGGGCGACCGAGCCGCGCTCGATTGCCGGCACCTGGCCAACCAGTGCGTGGGCTTGGCCTTTCTTCAGCGCCGCGTCGTCACCGTAGCCAACGAACATGTCGGCGTCTGCGAGTGTGTCAGCTTTCTCGGCGCTGACCTCGATGAAGAATGACTCGGCGCCCTCGGAGGCTTTCGCCACTGACGGTGGAGTGGTCAGTCCCAAGTCGGTCAGGAAGTTCGCCCGGGTGTCTTGGGCGGTGTAGAAGCCAATCTTCGACAGGTCTGCTGGGTCGATCCAACTCATCACCGCGGTCTTGCCTTCGATGGCGGGGTACTTCGCCACCTGGGACTTGATCTGGTCTTCAAGGTCAGCGATTAGTTCTTCGGCTTCTTCGGACTTGCCAAGCGCCTGACCAGTCATGGTGATGCCTTCGCGCCAAGTCGTAGTCCAGCCCGGGCCAGAGGGGAACGCGATCACGTTCTCGGTGATCTGGGTAAGGGTGTCGTATTCCTCTTTCGTCAAGCCGGACACCGGAGCCAAAATCAGGTCAGGTTCGGTGGCAGCAATTGCATCGAAGTCGAATCCGTCGGCTTCGTCGAAGAGCTTCGGGGTCTTGGCGCCGAGTTCGTCGAGCTGATCTTTGACCCATGGGTGGAGTCCATCGGTGTCGTCGTCGCCATAGGTGATCTTCGGCATCCCGACAGGTACGACGCCGAGCGCCAAAGCGTTGTCTTGGTTCGACCACGCCACAGTCGCGACGCGTCGCGGCTCCTCAGCGATGGTGGTTTTGCCGTACTTGTGGGAGATCGTCACCGGGAAGTCAGCCGAGGAGTCGGCGGTGCCATCGGTGTCGGTGTCGGCGGCGTTGCTCGAGCAGGCGGTGAGAGCCAGCGCCAAAGCAGACGCAGCCAGAACAGGAGATAGGCGCAACGGAATGCCCTTCGTAGGCGGATTAGGTAAGCCTACGCTAATGGAAATTAGTTAGGATGTGCTATGTGACCTAGCCCACTATTTTTGTCGGGAGCGTTCTGACCACGCAAAACTGATGATCAGCCACAGCAAGATCGACGGCTTCAAAACGAAGGTAGACAAGAACGTCATCACCGCCACCGCCGAAAGTACGTACAGCGGGATCAAGATCGCTAGGTGGCAGATCCAAAGCAAAACCCAAAAGCCGGTGAGTTTCTGGTGGAAGCGGTAGCGGTCTGATGTCTGTCGCCAGGTTGAATCTTCACGGCCCAGTCGTTGGCCGATCTGACCGGTCACTGGCCGGCCGATCGCCAGCGAGCCGGCAGTTATTGCTATTGCGACAGTATTGAATGCCAGGCCGGTGACGAAGAACCCTCGCCCTTCGCCAGTTGCGATGGCGATCGTCGAACTGAGCGCGACGCTGAAGGCACCGAACCCGACCGCGATTAGGCGCTCGCCGCGAACGAGGCGGACCAGTGCAAATGCTGCGGCGACTGCTAGGGCGGCGATCGCGCCAAATGCCACCGAGCGCCATTGGTAGCCGCCGTAAAACACCAGAAACGGCAGTCCGCCGTCGATCAGATGCCAGACCCGTTCGCGGTGCTTTGATTTCGGATCGGTTAGTTCGAGATATTCGGTTTCGAGTTCATGCGCGATCTCGTCTTCCGCGGCGTCAAATGCGTCGTCGATCCCGGTCACGGGCTAATCTTGCCGGTTTGCGTACGGTAGGGCCATGGCCGGACTCGATTTTGATCCGCTGGAACGTGCCGGCGAACTATGGGAACAACGCGTCGGCGACGCGACTTCGATGCGGCTGGCGACTTCGATTATGCGAGTCCACCAGATCCTGCTGGCCAAACTTGATGGGGCGATGAAGCCGTACGGCATCACCTTCGCCCGCTATGAAGTGCTGCGGCTGTTGTCGT
>JAPXRA010000157.1:0-4997 GCA_033813795.1 Aeromicrobium sp.
GTCTGGAACTCGTTAAACCCGTATTCCACTGGACTAGATATCGGAGTTGCCTCCTGGGGCAAGAACGACCTTTGGTCGATGACCGTCGGCTGGGGCCTAGTAGCGCTGTTCTGTTTGCTGACTTGGGCGCTCATGCGCAGCCCGTGGGGCCGAGTGTTGCGGTCGATCCGCGAGGACGAAGACGCAGTTCGCTCCCTGGGCAAGAACGTCTTCTCCTACAAAATGCAGGCCCTCATTTTGGGTGGCTTTATCGGTGGCGTCGGCGGCATCTTCTACGCCGTGAAGCAGGCTTCGGTCGTGCCGAGCGATTACAGCACAAACCTGACCTTCTTCGCGTACACCGCGCTGCTTCTTGGTGGTGCGGCTCGCGTTCTTGGACCGGTAGTCGGCTCGATGATCTTCTGGTTCCTGATCAGCGGCTTGGGTGAGTTCTTCAGCCAAGCCACTCGCGGTGCCGACCCGTTGTTCCCGACTTGGCTCATGACTGATGTCCAAGCCAGCCTCATCCGCTACATCCTCATGGGCCTTGGCCTAATGCTGCTGATGATCTACCGACCCCAGGGGATCTTCGGCGACCGAAGGGAGATCGCAATCGATGCCCGTTGATATCAGCAAGTCACAAGCTGCACGGGAAGCACTAGCCACCTTGGCTAACGACCCGGGCGTACCCAAGCCTGACCCAATCGTCGTCGGCGATTCGATCAGCCGTACCTTCGGCGGTCTCAAAGCGGTCGACGTCGAACACATCGAGATCCAGCGCGGCGTGATCACCGCCCTGATCGGCCCGAACGGCGCCGGCAAGACGACCTTGTTCAACTTGCTCACCGGCTTTGACGTTCCCAACACCGGAGACTGGGCGTTCAACGGCAAACCACTTGCGAAGGTACCGGCCTACAAGGTCGCCCGACTCGGCATGGTGCGCACCTTCCAGCTGACCAAGGTGCTGTCTAAGTTGACTGTCATCGAGAACATGCGTCTGGGCGCTACCGGGCAGTTGGGCGAACGGTTCTTCCCGGCGATCTTCAAATCCCTTTGGCGTGGCCAGGAAGACTCGATCACCCAACGCGCCGACGACCTCTTGGCCCGGTTCAAACTCGACGCCAAACGGGAAGACTTCGCCGGTTCACTTTCTGGCGGACAGCGCAAGCTGCTTGAGATGGCCCGAGCGTTGATGGTCGACCCGGAGTTGATCATGCTCGACGAACCGATGGCGGGCGTGAACCCGGCGCTCAAGCAGTCCCTTCTAGGGCACGTGAAGTCCTTGCGCGACGAAGGCCGAACGGTGTTGTTCGTTGAACACGACATGGACATGGTTCGCGACATCTCCGACTGGGTGATCGTGATGGCCCAAGGGCAAATCGTCGCTGAAGGCACACCGGCAGCAGTCATGGCAGATCAGCGAGTGATCGACGCGTACCTCGGCGCCCACCATGACACCGATTTGAGTGAACTTGACGAGGCCGAGCTCGCCGAACAGGTCGAGGCCGAAATCGAAGCAGAAATCGAGGCTGAGGAGTCCTGATGAGCGAGCAGTCCCCTGTCCCCCAGACGCCCGAATCAGAACGCGAAAAGCACCGAATCGGCGCCGAAGGGGCCGTGATTCGCGCCGACAACCTGATCGCCGGTTACCTGCCAGGCGTGAACATCCTCAACGGCGCTGATCTGTACTGCCAGCCGGGCGAACTTGTCGGCATCATCGGTCCAAACGGCGCCGGTAAGTCGACCTTGCTCAAGTCGCTTTTTGGTTTAGTGAAGATTCATTCGGGCACGGTCACCTTGGCCGGCGAAGAGATCACCAATAAACGCGCCGACGTTCTAGTCAGCAAAGGCATCGGCTTCGTGCCACAAACCGAAAACGTCTTTCCCAGCCTGACCATCGAGGAAAACCTCGAAATGGGCTGCTACCAAGATCCGAGCAAGTTCAAGGAGCGGTTCGCCTTTGTGACCGACTTGTTCCCGACGCTCGGCCAGCGCGCCAAACAGCGCGCCGGCTCGCTCTCTGGCGGTGAACGCCAGATGGTGGCGATGGGTCGGGCACTGATGATGGACCCGTCGGTGCTGCTGCTGGACGAGCCTTCGGCCGGACTTTCGCCGGTCATGCAAGATGAGGTCTTCGTTCAGACCCGCAAGATCAACCAGGCTGGCGTCTCGGTGATCATGGTCGAGCAGAACGCCCGTCGCTGCCTGCAGATCTGCGACCGCGGCTACGTCCTAGATCAGGGAACCACCGCCTACAGTGGCACCGGCAAGGCCCTGGCAAACGATCCCAAGGTGATCGAACTCTACTTGGGCACCTTGGGCCAAGAAGCGAGCTAACAAGACACCGCAGACTAAATAGGAAAGGGCCCCGGTTTCCCGGGGCCCTTTCAGTTTGGTTTGTTAGACCAGATCAGCCAATCGTTCCTGGAACGAACTCAACTGGCTTGAAGGTGCCGTCGGCGGCGTACAGGTTCACGCCAATGGACGCGGCCGTCGGGCTGCCGGTTTCACCGAGCTCGATCGGACCGGAGACACCGTCATAGTCGATGTCCTTGTCGTCTTCGAGCAAAGCGGCGCAGTCGGCGAAGGTAGTGCACTTTTCGCCGCCCTTGGTGACGTCGACGATTTCGGAAGCAACCGCTTCGCCCGAGTCGTCACCGGCAGCAATCGCGGCCAGGGCCGAAACGATTACGGCGTCGTAGGACTCGCCTGCGTAGGAGAAGTCGGTCAGTTTCGGATCGACTTCGAGCAGACGCTCGCGGAACTCTTCGGGTGCTTCGGCGCCGGGGATGGTGCCCTTAACGCCCTTGAGTTCAGCCTTGAACGAATCCTTGGAGTAGTCCGCGGTGTTGCCATCGACGAAGTACGTTGGGATGTCCTGCGGGCCAACGTTCTTGGCAACGAGTTGCGGGATGATCTTCTTGGTTTCGTCGAATGCGATCAAAACGATTGCGTCTGGCTTCGAAGCGGCAACCTCGTCCACCTGAGCGTCGAAGGAGGCAGCCTTCTCACCATAGAAGCTGGTCACAGCGACCTTGGATCCGGCGGACTCGAGGCCCTTCTTGATTTCCGCGGCGAGAGTTTCACCGTAGGAATCTTGGCGAGCCAGCAGTGCGACGTTTGCGCGCTCTTCCTTGCGCAACAGGTTGGAGACGACTGCGCCCTGCAAGATGTCCGACGGAGCGGTACGGAAGTACAGGTCAGCCTTGTTGTAAGGCTTTTCGTCGAATGCAGTCGAAGTGTTGGCCGGGGAGAACATGACCGCACCGGCGGACATGATCTTGTCGATGACGGTCATCGAAACGCCCGAGGAGGCAGCACCGACGATTACATCAGAGCCGGCCTTGAGCAGCTTGTCGGTTTCGGCTGGGGCAATGCCCGAGTCGGCGTCGCCGGAGTCGCCCTTGACGTGCTTAACGTCTTTACCGTTGACTCCGCCGGCCTCGTTGATTTCCTTGACGGCCAAGTCAACGCCAGCGAACTCCGGCGGACCGAGGAACGCCAGGCTGCCGGTCTGGGGCAGCAAGGAACCGAATACGAGTTCACCGTTGCCCTTGGCAAGGTCCTTGTCTTTGTCGTCGGTGCCGCTGTCGCCGCTACCGCAAGCAGCCAGCACGAGCGCGCTAGCGCTGGCAACTGCCGCCAGACGGAGCGTCTTTGTGGTGCGCTTCATCAATCCTCCGTGTGAGTTGATCCGGGCACGAGACGGTTGTCCCGGCACGATTGGAGATGAATTTAGTCGTGGTTTGTGTCAATTTCTCGCACGCGAGATGTTTGGAGTGTTTCGTAGTCAACTTGTAACCGTTGTCACAGTCACTGGTTTTGGGTATGCAATCCAGGACCGTTCTCAATTACCGCTTCAGCCACTTGGCGCATCGTCAGTCGCACGTCCATCGCCGTCTTCTGAATCCAACGGAATGCATCGGGTTCGCTTAGCCCCAAAGCCTCCTGAAGCACCGATTTGGCGCGTTCGACCGACTTTCGGGTAGCCAACTGTTCTTCGAGGTCGCTGACCTCTTCCTCCAGTGCCTTCAGTTCAGCAAACCGGCTTAGCGCCATTTCGATCGCCGGAACTATATCGGCGGCGGTGAACGGCTTGACTAGATATGCCATCGCTCCGGCATCGCGTGCACGCTCAACAAACTCGCGCTGGCTAAAGGCAGTCAAGATCACCACCGGGGCTAGTCGCTCGCTAGCGATTTGCTTGGCCGCGGTGATGCCGTCCATCCCTGGCATTTGCACGTCCATCATCACCAAGTCCGGCGATGTCTCGCGCACCAAGTCGATCGCGGCTTGGCCGTCGGCGGCCTCGGCCACCACCTGATAACCCTGTTCGGCCAGCATTTCGGCCAAATCCATTCGGATCAGAGCCTCATCTTCGGCAATTACAACTCTGGGTTGGGGGGTCGAAGGTTGCGCGTTGGAGGTCACCCCGTAAGGTTATCGGGCAACGTGGTGCGCCGAGGTGGCGGAATGGTAGACGCGATGGTCTCAAAAACCATTGTCCGAAAGGGCGTGCGGGTTCGAGTCCCGCTCTCGGCACCACTTGCCCGCCGAACTAGGCGCCAGAACGAATCGGGGGCGAATCGTGTTTGACTTCCAACTCCTTGGCCTAAGCGGCTATTTCTGGCAGACGCTCGTCGTCCTCGCCCTTGGCGCCCTGTTGCTAGCACTGAATTTGCGCAGGGCTTCGGCGCGAGTTCGCGCGTGGTCTTCGGCAATCGCCGTGGTCGTATTTGTGCCACTTGGCGCACTTAGTTGGTGGGTGACCTCAGGCGACCCGGTGCCCGTCCCAGAAGCCACCGTCAACATCGACGGGTACCTGCACTACCTGCTCTTGGGTATCATCGTCGGCCTTTGGGCCCTACTAATTCTTGGCGTGCGGATCATTCGTCGGCGGCTAGATACCCGCTCTGAATCTCACTGAACCTCACTTTTTGGTTCCGAATCGCGAAAGCGAAAACCTTTGTTTGATTTCTATTTCTTAGGTCTGTATGGACTGTTTTGGCAGACTCTGG
>JAPXRA010000158.1:0-4919 GCA_033813795.1 Aeromicrobium sp.
CCAGTGCCAACCGGCACTGGCCCACTCATTTTTCAGGTCAGCTTGCGACCGGTTCGTTCTGCAACTTCTTGTAGGTGTAGGCGGTGGCAATCAGCGTTACTGGGTAGGCGACAAACAAGCCAAGGCCGCACAGGCAGGCACCCGCGATGATGACCACGATCGCCAGCAGGCCAAACAGCAACGTCTGGCCAATGTTCTTCCAGATCAGGTTGATGCTTGCGGTGATCGCGGCAATCGGGTCTAGGCCCTTGTCGATCACGAACAGCAGCGAGAACCACGCCAAGAAACCGAAAATGATCCCCGGCAGGAAGCAAAGAATCATGCCAATTGTGGTGCCGACCGAAACCAGCAATGAGGTAAGCAACGCCGGCCCCAGTGGGACGCGCGACATCGTGCTGCCGATATCGAACTTGCGACCTTCGGCTTCGTCAAGTGCGCCACGGTAGAAGTAGGCGCTAAGGAGATAGGTCGCCAAAGTCGAGACGAAGTTGATCAAGATTGCCGGGATGCTGAACATGCTGGCGAACGGGTTCGTTTCGTACGGATCGGCCGACGGTTCGACGACGTAACTAAACACGCCAAACAGGATGCTCACTGCGACCACGAGGAGTCCGGCGATCAACCACTGGCCCACGTTGGCCGAAAACTTCTGCCAGCCAAAGGAAATCGCGTCCGTTGGGCTGTAGGGCATCGCAGCGCCGCCGTAGCTACCGCCAGTTGGTGGAGGCGGGGGAGGGGGAGTGCTGGCGTCGCCTGCGTCGAAGGATCCCCACGACGGCGGCTCGCTTGGTGGCGGCGGCGGAGTATTAGGGGCGGATGGGTCCTGCGGGTTCGGTTCGATTGGATCTGGACCGACCGGCGGTTCGTTTGTCGACATGGTCCTGAGCATAGAGATGAACCCGACTTCTCAACAGCCCCAAAGTTCGCTGCGTGTCGCTTCGGTCTAGGCTGATCGCAGACAATGAGAGCCCGATTTAGTCAGGGGGTGGAACCGTGACCGTACTTGAAGAGATCCTCGCCGGCGTCGCTGAGGACTTGGCCGCGCGCCAAGAACAGACGAGTTTGGACGAACTCAAAGAGCAGGCCGCCAAACAACCCCCCGCGCTAGACCCGATGCCGGCATTTCGCGCCGGCGGGGTATCGGTAATCGCCGAGGTCAAGCGGTCGAGCCCGAGCAAGGGCGCGCTGGCCGAGATCCGCGACCCGGCGGCCTTGGCGGTTGACTACGCCGCCGGTGGCGCGGCAGCCATCAGTGTGCTGACTGAAGAGCGTCGCTTTGGTGGGACGTTGGCCGACCTGCGTGCGGTGCGGGCCGAAGTGTCGGTGCCGGTTCTGCGCAAAGACTTCATCACCACCTCATACCAACTATGGGAAGCGCGAGCCGCCGGCGCCGACATGGCGCTGTTGATCGTCGCAGCGCTGGAACAGAAGGCTTTGGAATCGCTGATCGATCGCGCGCGCTCGATCGGCTTGACTCCGCTGGTTGAAGTTCACGACGAACTTGAGGTTCAGCGCGCCTTGGCCGCTGACGCCGACTTGATCGGGGTCAACGCGCGAAACCTGAAGACACTTGAGGTCGATCGGCAAACCTTCGAACGCTTGGCCCCTGCTATCCCCGATTCGGTGGTCAAGGTGGCCGAATCTGGCGTTCGTGGCCCGCACGACGTAATCGAATACGCCAGATTCGGGGCAAATGTGGTACTCGTCGGCGAGACCTTGGTCAAGGGCGATGACCCGCGCGCGACCGTCGCTGATTTGGTTGCGGCCGGCCAGCATCCGGCGCTGCAACACCGCTGGCAGCCCAGCTGACCAACTGCCCGAACTTCGATTAGTCCAGGAACCTCATGACCTCAACCTTTCCCTTGCCTGAAGGCCCAGGGCATTTCGGTCGCTTTGGCGGCCGGTTCATGCCCGAGGCGCTGATGGCGCCGCTAGAAGAAATCACCCGCGAGTGGGAAGCGGCGCAAGCCGATCCGACCTTCCAGGCCGAGCTGAACCGGATGCTGCACGAGTACGCAAACATCCCCAGTCCGCTCTATGAGGCGAAGCGATTTTCCGCGGCGGTTGGCGCGCGAATCTTGCTCAAGCGCGAGGACTTGAACCACACCGGTGCGCACAAGATCCGAAACGTGATCGGCCAGGCGCTGCTGGCAAAGCGCATTGGAAAGCCACGGTGCATTGCCGAGACCGGCGCCGGTCAACATGGCGTCGCTTCGGCCACTGCCTGCGCCTATTTGGACTTGGACTGCACGGTCTACATGGGCGAAGTCGACACCGAACGCCAAGCACTCAACGTGGCGCGGATGAAGATGCTCGGCGCTGAGGTGGTTTCGGTAAAGACCGGCAGCCGCACCCTCAAGGACGCCATCAACGAAGCGCTGCGTGACTGGGTGACCACCGTCGATCACACGCACTACCTGTTCGGCACGGCGGCCGGTCCCCACCCATTCCCGACCATGGTGCGCGAACTCACCCGGGGAATCGGCGATGAAGCCCGGGCGCAATGCCTCGAACTCACCGGCCGCTTGCCCGACGCCGCCGTCGCGTGTGTCGGTGGCGGTTCGAACGCGATTGGGATGTTCACCGCGTTCGTGCCAGACGAAAAGGTGCAGCTTATTGGGATTGAAGCCGGTGGTGACGGCTATGAGACCGGTCGCCACGCCGCCACCATCACCGCCGGTGAAGTTGGCGTCCTGCACGGTGCGCGGTCGTACCTGTTGCAAGACGAGGACGGCCAGACTATCGAATCGCACTCGATTAGTGCTGGCTTGGACTATCCGGGGGTCGGGCCCGAGCACGCCTACTTGGCCGAGACCGGCCGCGCGCAATACCGGCCAGCCACCGACGCCCAAGCGATGGCGGCGTTCGACCTATTGTGCAAGACCGAAGGCATCATTCCGGCAATCGAGTCGGCGCACGCTTTGGCCGGCGCGGTAGAACTGGCCCGCGAACTCGGTCCGGCGGCACTGATTTTGGTGAACTTGTCTGGCCGTGGCGACAAGGACGTGCACACCGCAGCGCAGTACTTTGGTCTGCTTTCACCGACGGAGGCTGACCGATGAGCCAGATCGCTGAACTGTTTGACCGCACCCGCTCGGAAAATCGGGCAGCACTAGTTGGCTACTTGCCGGCCGGATTCCCTAGCGTCGAAGGTTCGATCAAGGCGATTGCCGCGATGATCGACGGGGGAGTGGACCTAGTAGAGGTTGGTTTGCCCTATAGCGATCCGGTGATGGATGGCGCGACGATTCAGGCGGCCGCCGAGACTGCACTGGCCGGTGGCGTCAAGGTTGACGATGTTTTCAAGATCGTCCAAGCGACCGCCGCCACGGGTACGCCCACGGTGGTTATGACCTACTGGAACCCGGTGGAACGCCGTGGAGTCGAACGATTCGCTGCCGATTTGGCTGCCGCGGGTGGCGCTGGCCTGATCACGCCTGACCTAATCCCCGACGAGGGCGCCGAGTGGGACCGCGCGTCTCGCACCCATGGGCTGGACCGGATCTACTTGGTGGCCCCGTCCTCCAGCGACGAGCGCCTGGCGATGACTGCGGACGCTGCCAGCGGCTTCGTCTACGCCACCGCGGTCATGGGAGTTACCGGCCAACGTGAGTCCACCAGCAGCCTTGCGCCCGAACTGGTGGCGCGACTTCGCAAAGTCACCGACAAGCCAGTGGGGGTCGGCCTAGGGGTTAGCAACGCCGCCCAAGCTCACGAGGTCGCTACGTTCGCTGATGCGGTGATTGTCGGTTCGGCCTTGGTGCGTTGTCTGCTCGATGCTCCCAATGAAGCCGCTGGCCTAGTCGCAATTCGCGAGCTGGCCCAGAGCCTTCGAGCCGGAGTCGAACGAGACTGACATGGACCCGATGACGTTCATCGGCTCGCCGGCCGAATCGATCTGGTACTTGGGCCCGTTGCCGATTCGGGCGTACGCCCTGTGCATCATTGCTGGCTGCATCGCGGCTATCTGGATCGGTGAGAAACGCTACGTCGCTCGCGGCGGCCAGTCAGGTGCCGTCGGCGACATCGCAGTTTGGGCGATCCCGTTTGGCATCATCGGCGGCCGGCTCTACCACGTCATCACCGACCACCAGCTCTACTTCGGTCCAGGGCGAAACCCAGTCGACGCGCTGAAGGTTTGGGAAGGCGGTCTGGGTATCTGGGGAGCGATCGCGTTCGGCGCCGTTGGCGTGGCGATTGCTTGTCGGCGCTACAACATAGATTTTGCCAAAATGGCGGACTCGCTTGCGCCGGCTCTTTTGATCGGCCAAGGCATCGGCCGACTAGGCAACTGGTTCAACCAAGAACTCTTCGGCAAGCCGACCACCTTGCCGTGGGCGCTGGAGATCGCGCCGGAGTTTCGGCCAGAAGGCTACCTGCAATACGCCACCTTCCACCCCACGTTCTTGTACGAACTGCTGTGGAACTTCGCGGCCGCAGCAGTGCTGATCCTGCTGGATCGCAAATACGGTTTCACCCATGGCCGCGCGTTTGCGCTCTACGTAATGCTCTACACCTCCGGGCGACTGTGGATCGAAATGCTGCGCATCGACACGGTCAATCACCTCGGACCGTTCCGGCTGAATGTCTGGACCTCGATTGTGGTGTTCTGCTGTGCCTTGGCTTATTTCCTTTGGGCCAGAAGGCTCAAGTCCGCCGATGCCGACTCCTGAGCGACTGCTGGCAGTCCTCGGTCCGACCGCATCGGGCAAGACAAGGCTTTCAGTGGAGTTGGCCAAAGCCACTGGCGGGGAGATCGTTAATGCAGATTCGGTCCAGCTTTATCGGCAAATGGATATCGGCAGTGCCAAAGCCACCTTGGCCGAGCGGCAAGGAGTTCGCCATCATCTGCTGGATGTATTAGAGGTAACGGCCGAGGCTAGCGTCGCGCAGTTCCAGCAACTTGCCCGCACCGCGAT
>JAPXRA010000159.1:0-4898 GCA_033813795.1 Aeromicrobium sp.
TCTTTTCATAGCCCTCGGTAACACCGATGACCATGTTGTTTACCAGCGTGCGGCTGAGGCCGTGCATGGCCTTGGAGCGACGCTCGTCGTTGGGGCGCTGTACCGAAAGCGAACCGTCTTCGTCCTTGACGACGGTGATCGGATCAGCAACCGTGTGGCTGAGTTGACCCTTGGGACCCTTGACCGTGACGGTCTGGCCTTCGATGGACACTTCTACGCCCGCCGGCACGGCGACGGGGATCTTGCCGATGCGTGACATCTGTTCAGACTCCCTTCGTCACCAGACGTAGGCGAGGACTTCCCCGCCCACTCCGTTTTTATTGGCCTGGCGGTCCGTCTGCAGACCCTGGCTGGTCGAAATGATCGCCACACCGAGGCCGCCGAGAACCTTCGGCAAGTTCGTCGACTTGGCGTAGACACGCAGACCGGGCTTGCTGATCCGGCGGATGCCGGCAATCGAGCGCTCACGGTGCGGGCCGTACTTGAGGGTGATGGTCAGCGACTTGCCGACCTGCCCTTCGGGTGCGTCAGCGACCACGTACTCGGTGATGTAGCCCTCTTGCTTCAAGATGGCGGCGACGCCTTCCTTGAGCTTGGAGTGCGGCATCGATACCGAATCGTGGTACGCCTGGTTTCCGTTGCGGACACGCGTGAGCATGTCTGCGATCGGGTCAGTCATCGTCATAACAGAATGTTTCCGTTTCTCGTCGCGGTTTCCGTCTCGTGCGGCTAGGCCGTGGGAGGGGACCTTCAACGGTTGGGGGTTGAAAGGCTTACCAAGAACTCTTGGTGACGCCGGGCAATTCTCCGCGGTGTGCCATCTCGCGCAGGCAAATACGGCACAGGCCGAACTTGCGGTACACCGAGCGTGGACGACCACAACGCTGGCAGCGGGTGTAGCCGCGCACACCAAACTTCGGGGTGCGGGACTGCTTGACCTTAAGACCAGTCTTCGCCATGTCAGTTCTCCTTGTACGGGAAGCCGAGCAGCTTGAGCAGCGCGCGACCTTCATCGTCGTTGGTGGCGGTCGTGACGACCGTGATGTCCATGCCCCGGCTGCGATCGATCTTGTCCTGATCGATCTCGTGGAACATGACCTGCTCGGTCAAACCGAAGGTGTAGTTGCCGCGGCCATCGAACTGACGCGGGCTAAGTCCACGGAAATCGCGGATACGCGGCAGCGCGAGCGTCAACAGACGATCGAGGAACTCCCACATCCGGTCGCCGCGCAAGGTCACGTGAGCGCCAATCGGCATGCCCTCGCGCAACTTGAACTGAGCGATCGACTTACGAGCCTTGGTGACCTGCGGCTTCTGACCGGTGATAGCGGTCAGATCCTTGATCGCACCTTCGATCAGCTTGCCGTCACGAGCTGCCTCGCCGACGCCCATGTTGACGACGATCTTGGTCAGGCCGGGAACCTGCATGACATTGTCGAACTCGAACTGCTCCTGCAGAGCCGAAACGATCTCGCTGCGGTACTTCTGCTTGAGACGCGGTAGCGCCTGGGTTTCAGTAGCCATGCTCAGATCTCCTTTCCGGTCTTGCGGCTGACCCGAGTACGGGTGCCGTCGATAACAGCCGAGCCAACGCGAGTAGCGGTCTTGCCGCCATCGGCGTCGACAACCAGCATCACGTTCGAAATGTGGATCGGGGCCTCGGCGGTGATGATGCCGCCTTCGGCGCCGTTCAGGCCGGCCTTGGTGTGCTTCTTGACCCGGTTGACGCCTTCGACAATCACGCGGTCGTCGAGGATCGAGATGATCTTTCCTTCGACGCCCTTGTCTTTGCCGGCGACGACCTTTACCTGGTCACCTTTACGAATACGTGCCATCTCAGAGCACCTCCGGAGCTAGCGAGATGATGCGCATGAACTTCTTGTCGCGCAATTCGCGACCGACCGGGCCGAAGATACGCGTACCACGTGGGTCGCCATCGGCCTTCAAGATCACTGCGGCATTCTCATCGAACTTGATGTACGAGCCATCTGGACGACGACGCTCCTTGACGGTGCGCACGACGACAGCCTTGACGACTTCGCCCTTCTTGACGTTGCCACCGGGAATGGCGTCCTTGACCGTTGCAACGATCGTGTCGCCGATTCCGGCGTAGCGACGCCCAGAGCCACCGAGCACGCGGATGCACAGGATTTCCTTTGCACCGGTGTTGTCGGCGACCTTGAGTCGCGACTCCTGCTGAATCATCTGTCTCTCACTTCGCCTTCTCGATGACCTGCACGACACGCCAGCGTTTGGTGGCCGACAACGGACGGGTCTCGCTCAGTTGGACGCGGTCGCCGATGCCAGCCTCGTTGGCCTCATCGTGGGCCTTGAGCTTGACGTTGCGACGCAGCACCTTGCCGTAAAGCGGGTGCTTGAAACGCTCTTCAACGCTGACCACGACGGTCTTGTCCATCTTGTCGCTTACGACCAGACCCTCGCGGATCTTGCGGGCGGAACGCTCGGTTCCGGACTCATTCGACACGGTGTTGTCCTTCTTGCTCATGCCTGGACCTCCTCGATGATCCCGAGCTCACGCTCGCGGATGACCGTGTAGATCCGCGCGATGTCCTTGCGCACTACGCGCAAACGCGCAGTGTTATCGAGCTGGCCGGTGGCGTTCTGGAAGCGCAGGTTAAACAGCTCTTCCTTGGCCTCAGCAAGCTTGGCCGACAGGTCGTCGGTGGTCAGGTCGCGGAGTTCTGCTGCATTACTCATCACAGGTCTCCTGTCTCACGCTTGATGAAGCGGGCCTTCATCGGCAGTTTGTGAATGGCGCGGCGCATGGCCTCACGGGCGACGTCTTCGGGCACTCCGGAGACTTCAAACATGACCCGACCCGGCTTCACGTTCGCTACCCACCACTCGGGCGAACCCTTACCCGAACCCATGCGGGTTTCGGCGGGCTTCTTGGTCAACGGACGGTCTGGGTAGATGTTGATCCAGACCTTGCCGCCACGCTTCATGTGACGAGTCATCGCAATACGCGCCGACTCGATCTGACGGTTGGTCACGTAGTGACCTTCGACGGCTTGAATGCCGTACTCGCCGAAAGCGAGTTCGGTGCCGCCCTTAGCAACGCCACGCCGCTTGGGGTGGTGCTGCTTGCGGTACTTGACACGACGAGGCATCAACATCAGGCTTCAGCTCCTTCAGTGGCCGCAACGGGTGCAGCTTCAGCCGCGGCCGGAGCAGCGGCTTCGCGTGCCGGGCGACGTGCGCCGCCACGCTCTCCACGGGCCGGACGACGTGCACCTGGGGCCTGGGCGCGACGAGCCGCTTCGGCTTCACGCTCTGCCCGGGTGCCGGCGACTTCGCCCTTGTAGATCCAGACCTTCACGCCGATGCGGCCGAAGGTGGTCTTTGCTTCGTAGAAGCCGTAGTCGACGTCTGCGCGCAAGGTGTGCAGCGGAACGCGGCCCTCGCGGTAGAACTCCGAGCGGCTCATTTCAGCGCCGCCGAGACGACCCGAGCACTGGATCCGGATGCCCTTGGCGCCCGAACGCATGGTGCTCTGCATCGCCTTGCGCATCGCGCGGCGGAACTGAACGCGGCCCGAAAGCTGCTCGGCCACGCCTTGAGCAACAAGCTGCGCGTCCATGTCCGGCTGCTTGACTTCGAGGATGTTGAGCTGAACCTGCTTGCCGGTCAGCTTCTCCAAGTCGGTGCGGATGCGATCGGCTTCGGCGCCGCGGCGACCGATGACGATGCCCGGACGAGCAGTGTGGATGTCGACCCGAACCCGGTCACGGGTGCGTTCGATCTCCACGCGGCTGATGCCGGCGCGATCCATACCTTTAGTGAGCAGACGGCGGATCTGGACGTCTTCGCCAACGTAGCTGGCGTAGAGCTTGTCGGCGTACCAACGGCTCTTGTGGTCGGTGGAGATACCCAGGCGGAAACCATGCGGGTTGATCTTTTGGCCCATGTCAGTTGCCACCCTTCTCGTTGTTCTGAGGTTCGACGACCACGGTTAGGTGGCTCGAGCGCTTGAGGATGCGGTTGGCCGCACCCTTGGCGCGCGGGCGCCAACGCTTCATCGTCGGGCCTTCGTCGACCATGACCTGGGTGATGACCAAGGTCGAACGGTCCAGGCCTTCGGTGGTTTCGGCGTTCGTGGCTGCCGAGTCGACCAACTTGTAGAAGTTTTCGGCCACGGCCTGCGGCTGGAACTTCAAGTTGTTCAGGGCCTCTTCAACGCGCACGCCACGGATCAAGTTGGCGACACGGCGAGACTTCTGCGGGGTAACGCGCACGAAGCGAGCAACAGCGAACGCACCGGGTGCGTCACCGAGCAGGCGCTCGCGGCGGGCGCTGGTGTTGTCGCGGGTGGTAGCACTCATCGACGCTTCGCCTTCCGGTCGTCCTTCTCATGGCCCTTGAACGTGCGGGTCGGTGCGAACTCACCGAGCTTGTGGCCGACCATCGAGTCGGTCACGAATACCGGCACGTGTTTGCGGCCATCGTGTACAGCGATCGTGTGTCCAATGAAGGACGGCAAGATCATCGAGCGACGCGACCAAGTCTTGATCACGGCATGGGTTCCGGCCTCGTTCTGAGCGTCCACCTTCTTTTCGAGGTGGCCATCAACGAACGGGCCCTTTTTGAGACTGCGCGGCATGGTTCAGTCCTTCCTTACCGCTTGCCGGACTTGCGTCGGCGGACGATCATCTGGTCACTGGCCTTGCGCTTACGCGTACGGCCTTCAGGCTTGCCCCACGGGCTGACCGGGTGACGACCACCAGAGGTCTTGCCCTCGCCACCGCCGTGCGGGTGGTCGATCGGGTTCATGGCCACACCACGGACGGTCGGGCGCTTGCCCTTCCAGCGGTTGCGGCCGGCCTTGCCCCAGTTGATGTTGGACTGCTCGGCATTTCCCACCTCGCCGATCGTCGCGC
>JAPXRA010000160.1:0-4798 GCA_033813795.1 Aeromicrobium sp.
CTCGGCGTGTTGGCGGGCCACGCTCCGCTGCTTTCGTTGTTGGTGCCTGGAGTCGTCAAGATCACCCCAGTTGAAGGTGAAGAGTTCCGCGCCGCAGTCAGCGACGGTTTCATCTCGGTTGCCGCTGACCGCGTCTCGATCCTTTCTGAGGACACCTTCTTGGTTGAGGACGTCGACGAGGCCAGCACGACCGCTGCGCTCGAAGCGGCGCGCGCTTCCGAAGACGAACTTGAGGTTCGTCGGGCAGAAGCTAAACTCCGGTTGATCGGTAAGTCCGTCTAATCTTGACCGCGAGGAAGTGATTCATGCCGCTTTGGTTGTGGCTCGTTGATTCACTCGCGCTCATCGTCCTTATTGGACTGGCGGTCATTGGCGCGCTGATTTTTCGGAGGCGCTGGATCTCCAAGATGGGCGTCACGTTCGAGTTGTGTATTAATCACGGCGTCGAGCATTCGGCTAGAGGCTGGATGCTCGGCGTCGCGGTTTATGGCGATACCGAACTGGATTGGTATCGGACCTTTTCGCTTTCGCTCAAACCGCATCACCGGTTCGGCCGTGGCGAGGTGCTGATTGACGGTCGGCGTGAGCCCGAAGGCGCCGAAGACTATGCGCTGCACAGCGGAAGCATCATTGTCGAATCGACTAATTCCGAAGGTGTCAGTCAGTTCGCCTTGAGCCAGGACTCGTTGACCGGACTGCTTTCTTGGCTGGAATCATCGCCGCCCGGCAGGGGAGTCAACACCGTCCTTTGACCTGCGGATCGGTCTGGGTTTGCGCTGGCTAAGGTGATGTCATGGTTCACCTGACCCGTATCTACACCCGCACCGGCGATGACGGAACGACCAACCTGGTTGATTTCTCGCGCACTTCGAAGAACGACTCGCGACTGATCGTCTACGCCGACACCGACGAGGCAAACAGCCAAATTGGTGTGGCCTTGGCCACCGGCGAACTCGACGAGGCCGCAACGGCGGTGCTCACTCATGTGCAAAATGATCTGTTCGACCTCGGTTCGGACATCGGCAATCCGATCGTGGCCGCGCCGAAGTTCGAGCCGCTGCGGGTGGAACCGGACTACATTGATCGACTCGAACACTGGTGTGATCGGTTTAACGAAGCAACGCCCAAACTCGACTCCTTCATATTGCCCGGTGGCACGGCTGCTGCGGCGCACCTTCATGTCGCGCGGACCGTCGTGCGCCGCGCCGAGCGTGCCGCCTGGTTGGCAATCGAGGAGCACCCCGACACGATCAACGTGCTGGTGGCGAAATACCTAAACCGGCTCAGCGACTTGCTGTTTATCTTGGCCAGGTACGCCAACCGGGAAACAGGTGATGTGCTTTGGGTGCCTGGCGGAGACCGCTCGGGAGCGTAGCTCTCACCTAGGTGGCCGTTGGCGGTGCGGCCGCGGGCGACCGGTAACCTTGGCCCATGTCTGTGCAGCCTGATCGCCCGTGGGTAATGCGTACCTACGCCGGCCACAGTTCGGCCGCTGAGTCGAACGCCCTCTACCGTCGTAACCTTGCCAAGGGTCAGACCGGCCTTTCGGTCGCGTTCGACCTGCCCACTCAAACCGGTTACGACCCCGACCACGTGCTCTCTCGTGGCGAAGTTGGCAAGGTCGGTGTGCCGATCCCGCACTTGGGTGCGATGCGGCGGTTGTTCCAAGACATTCCGTTGTCGGAAATGAACACCTCGATGACGATCAACGCCACCGCGATGTGGATGTTGGCGATGTATCAAGTCGCGGCCGAAGAGCAAGGCGCCAAGCCAGCAGAACTCGCGGGCACGACCCAAAACGACATCATCAAGGAATACCTCTCGCGCGGAACTTATGTGTTCCCGCCGGAGGCTTCGCTGCGGCTAACCACCGACATGATCGCCTACACGGTGGCGAACATCCCCAAGTGGAACCCGCTGAACATCTGCAGTTACCACCTGCAAGAGGCTGGCGCTACGCCCGTTCAGGAGATCGCCTTCGCGATGAGCACAGCGATCGCTGTCTTGGACGCGGTCAAAGACTCGGGTCAGGTTCCAGAGGAAGAGTTCGAGCAGGTTGTCGGTCGAATCTCCTTCTTCGTCAACGCCGGGGTCCGGTTCATCGAAGAGATGTGCAAGATGCGCGCCTTTGGTGAACTTTGGGAGGAAATCACCCGAGACCGCTATGGCGTCAAGAACCCGAAGATGCGCCGGTTCCGCTATGGCGTTCAGGTGAACTCCCTCGGACTGACAGAAGCCCAACCCGAGAACAACGTCCAGCGGATCGTGCTGGAAATGTTGGGCGTCACGCTGAGCAAGAACGCTCGCGCCCGCGCGGTGCAGTTGCCGGCCTGGAACGAGGCGCTCGGCCTGCCGCGACCGTGGGACCAGCAGTGGTCGCTTCGACTGCAGCAAGTGCTGGCGTTCGAGTCCGACCTGCTTGAGTACGGCGATATCTTTGACGGTTCGCACGTCATCGAAGCCAAGGTCAACGACCTGATCACCGGTGCGAAGGCAGAAATCGACCGGGTGCAGGCGATGGGCGGCGCCGTGGCGGCAGTCGTGTCGGGCTACATGAAGTCCGAACTCGTCACCTCCCACGCCGAACGTCGCGCCAAGATCGAGTCAGGTGAAATAAAGGTCGTCGGGCTAAACAGTTACACCGAGACCGAGCCCTCGCCGCTTACCGCCGATCTGGACGGCGCCATCATGGTTGCCGATCCACAAGCAGAAGCCAACGCGATCGCTGATGTGCAGCAGTGGCGCGCCGATCGCGACCAAGCGGCCGTCGATGCTGCCTTGGCTGCGGTTAAGGCTGCCGCCGGTACCGACGAAAACCTGATGGCGGTCACCTTGGCCGCGGTTCGCGCCGGGGCCACCGTAGGGGAGTGGGCCGGAGCTTTGCGCGAGGAGTTCGGCGAATATCGAGCGCCAACGGGCGTGTCAGGAGTCAGCGGCGTGGTCGAGGCAGGATCTGAATTGGCCGCTGTACGTGACCGCGTTGCCGCCACGGGCGAAGAACTTGGTGGCCGTTTGCGCTTCCTGGTTGGTAAGCCTGGCCTCGATGGTCACTCCAATGGCGCCGAGCAGGTTGCAGTTCGTGCCCGCGACGCTGGTTTCGAAGTCATCTACCAAGGCATTCGCTTAACGCCTGAGCAGATTGTGGCTGCGGCCGTTGCCGAAGACGTCCAGGTGGTCGGCTTGTCGATTCTGTCTGGCTCGCACATGGAACTGGTGCCCGAGGTCCAACAGGGCCTGATCGCCGCCGGTTTGACCAACGTGCCGGTGATCGTTGGCGGCATCATTCCCGAGTCGGACGCCAAGAAACTTGAGGCCGACGGCATCGCTGCGGTGTTCACGCCCAAGGACTTCGGGATGACCGACATCATGGGCCGCGTAGTCGATGAGATCCGGGCTGCCAACAACTTGGCTAACTGAAGTTGAGTCAGGGTCGCCTGTCCTTCGTGGAATTTCGACCCCGGCGGCCCTAGGCTCGACTCATAAGACCCCGAACGGAGAAACTAGGCAGCAACTGGCTTCTTGGACTTGGCGGACTTCTTGTTCTTCTTGACCTTGACCAGTTTGCGCTTTTTGACGGTGTAGCCGTCAGGAAGAGTGCCTTCGTTGAGCATGCGAATTGGGCAGCGCTTACAGCGCGGCTTAGTCACGCAGCACTTCTTCTTCGGGCTCTTCGGCACGATTACAACGGTACCAGTGTGAGGTTAGGCTGACCTAGCCAGAGGGAGGAATCATGGCTTCGACCCAGTTCGTCAAGGCGCTCCAGGACCAGATCGGTCACGAGTTCGACGCCCATCAGCAGTACGTCGCGATCGCGACGTACTTCGAGACGTTGACGATGCCGCAGATGGCAGCACTTTTCTACGCCCAGGCGTTGGAAGAGCGTGACCACGCGATGATGATGGTGCGTTATCTGCTCGATCAGGACGAGCCGGTGGTAATTCCGGCTCTGGCCGCGCCAAAGATGACCTTCGCTGACGTAGTTGAACCGGTTCAACTCGCGCTCGATCAGGAGAAGCGAGTCACCTCACAGATCAACGAGTTGACTCGTATCGCCCGCGAAGACAACGACTTCGCCTCCGACCAGTTCATGCAATGGTTCATCAAGGAACAGGTCGAAGAAGTTTCCAAGATGAGCGACTTGGTCGCGGTCGTTACTCGCGCAAACGGCGATCTTGAGCGGATCGAAGACTGGGTCGCTCGCGAAGAAAGCGGCGAGGCCGACGATCCAACTGCGCCGCCGATCGCTGGTGCCTGATTGTTGAAAGTTCTGCGAGCGCTGCTGACCCTGTTGGCATTCGGCGTCCTTGCGATGGCGGTGACGCCATGGATCGATCGGATCGAGCCAACCTGGCTGCCGGTCGTGCAGGCGTTCGGGCGAGGTTGGATCGCAATCGCCGTGGTGGCGATCATTGTCTCGGTTCTGGCCAAGGCTTGGCTGGCGGTAGCAGCAAACGCGGTTGCGATCGCCGCTGCCTTGGTCACGATCGTTTCGGTCAGCAATTCGCCGGCGTGTGACCCGAGCCAAGACTCCTTGGCCGTGATGACGATCAACGCCTATTACGGTCAGGCCGATGTCGACCAGATCGCCGCGGCCGTGCAGCGGCACGATATCGACGTTTTGGTGATCCCTGAGGTCACCGAAATGATGATCGCCGACCTAATGAAGACCAAAGCTGGCGAGCGGTTCAAGTACCGCTCAGGGCCAACGGTTGAAACGTGGGACTCTTCGGGCACGGTGATTCTCTCGCGCTATCGCGCCGAGCGGGTGGCTGCGCCTGATAATGAGAAAGCCGAAACC
>JAPXRA010000161.1:0-4784 GCA_033813795.1 Aeromicrobium sp.
GCCTAGACCCGACCGAGTCCGCCGAGCAGGCCAACCAAATCGCGATCGAACTTTTTGGCCTAGAACAGCGTAGGCGCGAACTTCGCACCCAGATCCTGGGCGTAGAAATCAGTTGACCGAAGGTGGTCATCGCGACCATCCACAGTCAAGTTTTTGGCGGTTTTGCACCGACTTGGGTTCAGGCACGCTCAAGGCATGTCACCTTTCATCCAGCGCGCCCTAGCCCAAGCCCCGCTCACCTGCGAAAGTGAACTCCTCTTGGCTACGGCCGCACGTGCTGGTGACCTGGCAGCGCGCGAGGAACTGATTTGTTCGGGGCTGCGGTTGGTGGCGTTACACGGCCTGCGCTTGGGGCACCGCGGAGAAGATCTGGAGGAGGCCTTCGCCGCCGGGGTAGAGGGGTTGATCATGGCGGTGGATCGATTCGACCCGCTCCGCGGCGCCCGGCTAGCAACTTATGCCTGGCAATGGATCGCTCGGGCGATGACGCCGGCCTCGCCTGGGGAACCTGCCCCCGAGCAAGCCCGGCCAAATTGGGACTGCACGATTCTGGCCGACCTGCCCGAACAGTGGGCCGCGGTACTCGGACTGCGGTTTGGTTTGCTTTGCCCAGACGGCGTAGGCCTGACAATTAGCGAAGTTTCCAAGGAGTTAAGCCTCTCGGCGTGGCAGGTCCGAGACCGAGAATCGAAGGCCCTTTCGCATCTTCGAAAGCGACTTGCTAAAGTTGGTCGCCGTGCTCCTGTTATGGGAGCCGATCCCCTGTAGCTCAATTGGCAGAGCATTCGACTGTTAATCGAAGGGTTGTTGGTTCGAGTCCAACCGGGGGAGCAAGCAGGCCCGCTTGAGCGGAGAAATCCGGTTCAGGTGGGCCTTTGCAATTGCTTGAGTGAGGGCTTGTACGCTCGTTAGCGCGACGGGGAGGTAGCTCAGCCGGTTAGAGCAAGGGACTCATAATCCCTGGGTCGTGGGTTCGAGCCCCACCCTCCCTACTAAAATTTGATACAGCACGCCTGCTTGTCGCAGGAAGATTCATCGGTCACAATGGTTTCAGGTATCACCCAAGAACGCTGGGGAAGGCGCACCTAGGGAGGTACCTAATGAATATGGTCCAGTCTGGCACCCCGCTCACGCGTGGTGTCATCTTCGTGCACTCCGCACCTTCGGCGCTTTGCGCCCATGTGGAGTGGGCGGTAGCTGGCGTGCTCGGCGGAAAAGCCGACATGGCTTGGACACCGCAACCAGCCGAGCCCGGCTCGCATCGGGCCGAGCTTTCTTGGCAAGCACCTGCGGGAACCGCGGCATCTTTGGCCTCGACGCTGCGTGGTTGGGACTTGCTGCGGTTCGAGGTGACCGAAGAGCCGACCGCCACCAGCGAAGGTGCTAGGTACTCATTCACGCCCACCTTGGGCATCTTTCACGCCATGACCGGGCTGCACGGCGACATCGTGATTCCCGAAGACCGGATCCGGGCATTTCGGGTCAAGGCCGCGCTTGGCGAGATCTCGATGGAGCAGGCGCTCGACGGATTGCTCGGGGTGGAGTGGGACGCCGAACTAGAGTCGTTCCGTCACGCCGGCGAAGGCGCGCCAGTTCGCTGGCTACATCAAGTCGTCTGATCCGGTTCAGCCGATCGTGACCGACACGGACGGCGTCTTCTGGCCGCTGGCTGGGTCTACGACTCGGAAGGTGCGTTCGCCGGTTCGTGAGGTCCAAATCTTGGTTTCAAAGCGACCGCCGCCCGAAGCAGTCAACTGCACCGGGAACTCGTCCCACGGGCCGCTGCTGCCGTCTTGAACTTCGATTCGCAAGGCCGCGCCGTCTTTGGAGTCTGGCAGGCGCCCAGTGATCGCGAAGCGTTCGCCAGGTGCGACCGGTGAGGAAATCTTGTCCAAGCGAGGCTTGGGAACAGCATTGGGCGCTTCTGGTGTTGTGGCTTCGACCGTTGGCGTCGGCGTCGTCTCGGTCGTTTGTTCCGGCGCGGCCAGTGGCGGCAAGTCTGCGGAGGTAAAACCTGTCGCAGTAAGGCCTCCGGCGGTCAACAGGCCAAAGCCGATCCCCAATCCTGCCCCCGCCAATGCCAGCCAACTCGCGGCCTTGATGGCGCGCCGTTTGGGATGCAAGTTGTCAGTCACCAGACGAGTCTAGCCATGTGCCAGCGAAACCGGTGCCTTGTCTATTAGGCTGAACAAATGCCGCTGCCGCCGGAGCACAGTTCGCTCGATGACGTGAATTACATCGTGGTTCACGGTTATCGACGTGCCTACCGGGTGCGTGGCTCGGGGCCGCCGTTGCTGCTAATTCACGGCTTGGCCTGCGATTCGACCACCTGGATTCCGGTGATGGACCAGTTGGCAGAGCATTTCACGGTCATCGCGCCGGACCTGCTTGGACACGGCGAGTCAGATAAGCCGAATGCGGACTACTCCCTTGGCGGTTTTGCCAACGGCATGCGCGATCTGTTGACGATTCTTGGCGTCGACAAGGTCACCGTGGTCGGCCACAGCTTCGGTGGGGGAGTGGCGATGCAGTTCGCCTACCAGTTCCCCGAGCGCACCGAGCGCGTTGTTTTGGTCTCCACTGGCGGCCTTGGCCATGAAGTCACCCCGTTGATCCGGCTATTGACCTTGCCTGGCGTCGGTCTGGGCCTGCGGGCAGTGACCATGCGCCCGATCCGACCTGCAGTACGCGGAGCGCTCCAGACGATCGCTAAGGCTCCGCTCCCACTGGTAAAGGACTTGGGCGAAGTCGCGGACGTTTACGAGCGTCTGGCCGATCCGGCACAAAGCCTCGCCACTCGAAGGCTGGTTCGAACGGTGATCGATTGGCGTGGACAGTTCGTCACCATGTCGGATCGGGCGTACTTGGCCAAACTCATGCCGATCATGGTGATTTGGGGTCGAGACGATGTGGTGATTCCGGTCAATCACGCTCAGCGACTGCCTTCACTGGAGAACTCGCAGGTCTACGTTTTTGAGCAGTCAGGCCATTTCCCGCACAAGGATCATCCAGAGGAGTTCGGCAGACTGGTCATTGACTTCTGCCAGTCCCAGCCGCCGGCGGCCTACCATCGCGGCCGGTGGCGCAGGTTGCTTACCCGTGGAGATCAGGCGCCGCTGGCAAGCGTGGAGTTGGCCGAACCGTCAGCTTCGTCGCCTTCTGCCGTCAGCTGAATCTTGTGGTGCTTCTGATGCCAGAAGCCGTTTCCGGTTGCCCAACCGCCGACGGCAACTGAGACCCAGCCGATAAAGGCGCCGGCCACGTCGTCGGCGATAAAGTGCCAACCGAAGTAGACCGTTGCGATGACGGTGAGCACGAAGTACACCCAAGCGACGATCTGAACCCATTTGGCTTGATCGGTGCGCTGGAAGAACAAAACGGCGGTGAACGTCACCGAAACGTGCAACGACGCGAAGGCCGCGATTCCCCAGATCGGTGCTTGAGTGGGGTTCTCGATGTTTTGTGCAGCGTTGACAAACAACGAGTACTGCAGCTGGGAGACACCCGTGTCAGGCAGATCGGCGAACATGGCCGGACTCGAATACGCCGGGCCGAGCGAGGGGAAGATGTAGTAACTGACCGTGCCCAGCACCCAGTTCAGCGACAGTGCAGTGGCGTACCAAGCGCCCAGAGAGTAGTCGCGGTTCAGCACCAAAAACGCACCCAAGGTCAGTGGGATGAGCATCAGGTAACTGACGTAGACCGTGGCGAGCACTTGAGCCGAAATGTTCGTGCCCAGCAGGTCGTGCAGCAAGGTGGCCGGATGGTTGCCGAACATCAGCCAGTAGTCCCAACTGGCAAGCATCGAGTCGAAATTCACACCTTCGCGCAGCACCGGCAAAAAGCCCTTGATGTTGCGGTAGCTGACGTAGCAAACGTAGAAGGTGATCAGGCCGGTGGCAATGTGCGCCACCCGGTGCCAAGACCACTCGTCTTGGACGATTTCCTTGGCGCCGCGCCAGGTGTTTCGCCACCCGGCGCGCTTGATTGCCATTGGAATGACACCGAACGCGAAGAACGCCAATCCGATCAGTGGGAGACGCACATAGGCAGGTCCGAGGAAGCCTTCGGGGTCCTTGAGCGCGATACCGAGATAGTTCGAGAGGGCGATCGCGGTAATACCGACAGTCGCGGCTAGGGCGACACCGAATGTGTACGGCCACGAGCGCAGTACATGCATCCAGCGTTGAACCATGGCGACGAGTTTAGTCGGCGTTGGCTGAGAGCCTTTCTCAGCATCAGGTCTTTCGGCTAGGCATCGGCTCCACTCTGATGCTGTCCGGCCGTCGCTTGCGGGTCGGCGAGTCGAAATTCTGCGAAGGCTTCGGCCGCGACCGAGCGGTCGATTCTGCCGTCTTCGGCGAGCGCAGCTAGGGTCGCAACCACGATGGATTCGGCATCGATCTGGAAGTAGCGCCGCGCTCCGGCGCGAGTGTCGGAAAAGCCGAAGCCGTCGGCGCCAAGACTGGTCCAGGTGCCTGGCACCCAGCGAGAAATCTGATCTGGGACCGCGCGCATGTAGTCGCTGACCGCGACGGTCGGGCCGCCTTCGCCCAAAGCCGAAGTGATCCACGGAACCTGAGCTGGCTCAGCGAGGTTGTTCAGGTTGTGGTGGCTGCAGTCTTCAGCTTCGCGGGCCAGTTCATTCCACGAGGTAACCGACCACACTTCGGCCGCCACGCCATATTTCTCCGCGAGCATTTCCTGGGCCGAAAGCGCCCATGGCACGGCTACGCCGGATGCCAGAATTCGGGCAGGCTTCTCGGTGCCGAGCGGCGCTGGCC
>JAPXRA010000162.1:0-4784 GCA_033813795.1 Aeromicrobium sp.
CCCCGAGGGGGTCCCGATTGAAATCGGGCGGTTCAGCCCTCGGTGATTGCGTCGGTCTCGACGCTTTCTGGTGCCGCTTCGGCCGCTGGGGCCTCTTCGACGGGTGCCTCTTCGACAACCTCTGCTGCAGGTGCACCTGCAGCCAGGACCGACGGATCGGCCTCGGCCTTCGCCTGCAGCGCCGCGATGGTGCGGGCTGCCTGCGATAGCGGAGCGTTGAACAGCCCCGCAGCCTTGGAAAGGTTGGCCTTCAGGCCGCCTGCGAGCTTGGCGAGTAGGACCTCGCGCGACTCCAGGTCAGCCAGTTTCTTGATCTCGTCGGCGGTGAGCGTCTTCCCGTCGAGGAAGCCGCCCTTGAGGACGAGACTTGGGTTCGCCTTCGCAAAGTCACGCAGACCCTTTGCTGCTTCCACCACGTCGCCGTTGATGAAGGCGATAGCGGTCGGACCGGTGAGCAACGACTCGTCGAGCTCAATGCCGGCATCCCGAGCAGCAATCTTGGTCAGCGTGTTCTTGGCGACGGCATAGCTCGCGGCTTCGCCAAGCGAACGCCGCAATTCCTGCAGCTGCTTGACGCTTAGGCCGCGGTACTCGGTGAGCACCGCGCCGTTGGACTCGCGGAATGCGCCCGCAAGTTCGGCGACGGCAGCTGCCTTATCCGGGCGTGCCATGGGTCTCCTTCACTGGTTCATGCGAAGACTGGAGTACCCAAAAGAAAACGTCCCGTGCGTAAGCACAGGACGCGAGGCGATCGGGCAAAACTCGATCAGTTCGGAACTGAACCTACGCGGGTCGCCCATTTGGGCGCTTCGGGAATCTCGTTCAAGATCCCACCGGCGGTCTTCGGCTTAGTTAGTCTAGGCGACCCGGTTCACAAACTCCAAACCGGGCCGCCCAGCTAGGTGAATCAACCGCCGAGTGAGCCACCCAACAAGCCGCTGGAATCGGTGATCTGATCCTTGCTTGGCGCCTTCACCGAAATCGGCTCGCCCCACTTGGTCCAGTCGATCGTGGTCTCCATCGACTTCACGTTCATGACCATCCGTCGCATTAGGTCGTCTGGACCGATGTAAAGCACATACTCCAATTCCTTCGGCATTTGGGCCATGGCCTTATCGGAGTCCTGGTCCTTAAGCCCCTGAGACTTCAGGACTTTGCGGGTATCGAGCACCATCACGATTCGCGTGGTTTCAACCCCGTCAATGGTGCCACCGTCTTTGCCTTGGTTGTCGAACTTGACCAAAGCATCGCGGAACACCTTCAACTGAGCTTCTGGATCGGCCTGATCGGCCAAGGCGCCGTATTCGGAAGCCAACGGGTCCTTCGAGTCGCTCAAGTCGACCTTGATGAACTTGTTCCCGGTCATCTCACCCATCGAGAGATAGAGCATGCCGTCGACCAGTCGGACTTCCATCTTGCCGGTGCCCATATCCATGGTTAGCTGAGACTTGGACTTCTTGAGGTCCTCGCTCATCTCGACCACACCGCTCATCTTCATTTCAGCGCCAGTGCCGCCAAGTGTCGATGACATGTGAGCTGAGCCGGCTTCGATTTGCGCAGCGCTGATGCGCTCAACGAAGTTTTCCTTCGTCAGCGGATCGTTCTTTGATGGCGCCTTTGCTGCAGGCGCGTCCTCCCCCTTGGATCCTGGATCATTCGACTGTCCCGCACCACCACAGGCCGAAACCGTCGCAAGTATCAATCCGGCAGCCACAGCTGCTAAACGCTTTTTCATGAGCCGCAGCCTACCTGTGACAGTTGACCTCAACTTCACTCGCCATAAAAAAGCGGCGCCCACCGCAATCGGTGGACGCCGCTTAGTTCGTTGCTTGGGCTCAGGCCTCTTCGTCAGCGGCGAAGTTGCGCGTGCGCGTCGGGTCGACGCCGATGCCGGGGCCATTAGTGGTGGAAATCGTCGCCTTCTTGATGTAGCGGCCCTTCGAGCTGGCCGGCTTCAGACGCAAGATCTCTTCGATGGCAGCGCCGTAGTTCTCAGCCAACTGCTCAGCGGTGAACGAAGCCTTGCCGACCACGAAGTGAACGTTGGCGTGACGGTCGACGCGGAACTCGATCTTGCCGCCCTTGATGTCGCCAACAGCCTTGGCGACGTCGGGCGTGACCGTTCCGGTCTTCGGGTTCGGCATCAGGTTGCGCGGACCGAGGACGCGGCCGAGGCGACCGACCTTGCCCATCATGTCCGGCGTGGCGACAACGGCGTCGAAGTCGAGCCAGCCGCCATTGACCTTGTCGACCAGTTCGTCGGCGCCGACGAAGTCAGCACCGGCCTCGCGAGCGGCATCGGCGTTAGCGCCGGTGGCGAAGACCAGGACCCGGGCGGTCTTGCCAGTGCCGTTCGGCAGGTTCACCGTGCCGCGAACCATCTGATCGGCTTTACGAGGATCGACGCCCAAACGAACAACTGCGTCGACGGTCGAGTCGTACTTCTTCGAACCGGACTCCTTGGCCAAGGTGGTGGCCTGGAGCGGGGAGTAGAGCTTGTCGCGATCGATCTTCTCGGCGACTGCTCGGTATGCCTTGCTGTGCTGTGACATGTCTGGTTTCTCTTTCTTTTGCTACCAGGTTGTGGTGCGGGCCCAGCTGGCCCTCCCACGGGGATGGATTTTGATCAGTCGACGGTAACGCCCATGGAGCGGGCAGTTCCTTCGACGATCTTCATGGCGCCGTCGATGTCGTTGGCGTTGAGGTCAGGCAGTTTGGTCGTAGCGATCTCGCGGACTTGGTCCTTGGTGATCTTGCCAACCTTTTCCTTGTGCGGAACGCCCGATCCCTTCTGCAGGCCAGCGGCCTTCTTGATCAGTTCAGCCGCCGGAGGCGTCTTGGTGATAAAGGAGAACGTGCGATCTTCGTAGATCGTGATCTCAACGGGGATGACGTTTCCACGCATGGATTCTGTCTGGGCGTTGTACGCCTTGCAGAAGTCCATGATGTTGACGCCGTGCGGGCCGAGCGCGGTACCGACTGGCGGTGCCGGGTTGGCCTGTCCGGCCTGCAGCTGCACCTTGACGACAGCCGCAACCTTCTTCTTGGGAGGCATTTCGGGTCCTTGTTTCTACTTGATTGGGTAATGCGGTGATCGAACGATCAGACCTTGGAGATCTGATCGAAACTAAGTTCGACCGGGGTTTCACGACCGAAGATCTCAACGAGGGCCTTGACACGCTGGGCATCGACGTTGATCTCAGTGATCGTGGCGTGCAGCGTGGCGAACGGGCCATCGACGACCATGACCGAATCGCCGGTGGCGAAATCGGAGAACTCGACCTTTGGCGCCGTGCTCTGCTGCACTGTGTCGGCTGCGGCTACCTCGGCGGCAACTTCAGCTTCCACTGCCGGGGCGAGCATCTTCTCGACCTCGGCAAGACTTAGTGGCACCGGCTCGTGAGCGTTGCCCACGAATCCGGTAACCGACGGGGTGTGGCGAACTACGCCCCACGAATCGTCGGTCAAATCCATCCGGACCAGAACGTAGCCGGGCAACACAGTGCGCTTGACCAGCTTGCGCTGACCGTTCTTGATTTCGGCGACTTCTTCGGTCGGGACGACGATCTCGTGGATGTACTCTTCGGCGTTGAGCGCAACCTTGCGATTCTCGAGGTTCTGCTGGACGCGCTTTTCCATACCGGCGTAGGTGTGAATGACGTACCAGTCGCCCGGCTGACTCCAGAGGCGGTCGCGGAATTCCTTCAGCGGGTCAACTTCTGCCTCAGCGACGTCGGTGACGTCAGCATCTGCAGCGTCAGCGGCGGCGTCGGGAACAGCCGTCTCATCGGCCGGGTTCTCCTCGGCAGGTGAAACGGTCTCGTCGAATTCAGAGGTCACGAAGTTTCAGTCCTTGGCTTTCAGGCGAAGATTTTGAAGACGGCTTTACCGAACCCGTAGTCCAGTCCAGCAACGAACGCCATCATGATGAGCACGAATACCAACACCACGAAGAAGTAGTTGACGATCTGCGGGCGGGTCGGCCAGACAACCTTGCGCAGTTCGGCCACCACTTGGCGGTAGAACGTCAGCAAGGACGTGCGCTTACCGTTAGCTGCTGACAGCTCATGGTTTTCGCTCACGGCGCTCCTTCGTCGTTTGTCTTCTATCCACGGCGTGGATCGAACTCGCAGGGCACGAGGGACTTGAACCCCCAACCTTCGGTTTTGGAGACCGATGCGCTACCAGTTGCGCCAGTGCCCTCCGCCTGAATCTGCACCACTTTTGGTGGCCCAGAAACGGGCATGACGAAACAGGGTAGTTTCGCCGGTTTCGTCAAGTGTACGCGCCCGATCCCAGAACACGAAACCAGCCACCCGAAAACCACCCGAGCGACCTCGCCGCCTCTACCCCGCCGGCCGTGGCAGGATGTCCAGATGAGGTCGCTGGTTGCACTGCCGAAGGCGCACCTGCACCTGCATTTCACCGGGTCGATGCGGCATACGACCGTGGTTGAGTTGGCCGAACGTGACCGAATCAAACTCCCGCCGGCCTTGGTCGATCAGTGGCCGCCGGTGCTGTCTGCGGTCGACGAGAAGGGCTGGTTCCGGTTCCAGCGGCTCTACGACACCGCTCGGTCGGTCCTTCGCACCGAAGACGACATCCGCCGACTCGTGCTTGAGGCCGCCCAAGACGACGTGGCTGACGGATCGGTTTGGACCGAGATCCAAGTGGACCCCTCCGGCTATGGTGCCCGGTTTGGTGGAATTACCGCGTTCACCGACCTGGTGCTCGACGCAGTACGCCAGGCCCGTGACCGCACCGGCCTGGCCATGAGCGTGATC
>JAPXRA010000163.1:0-4612 GCA_033813795.1 Aeromicrobium sp.
GCTAACGGCCACCCACGGCAACGTGCGGGACAGTGCCACAGAGAACAGACCGCCAGCGGCTCCCCTCGGGGAGTGCGGGTAAGGGTGAAACGGTGAGGTAAGAGCTCACCAGCGCCTCGGGTGACCGGGGCGGCTAGGTAAACCCCACCGGGAGCAAGACCAAGTTGGTTCAGTTCGCTGGACCGTGCCGCAGGGCTGCTCGTCTGCAGCGGCAGGTAGGTTGCACCGAGGCGTCCAGCAATGGACGTCCCAGATGGATGGTCGCCCCTGTTTCGACAGGACAGAATCCGGCTTATAGGCCGACTCATTCGCCTTCGGGCCAACTAGGCTGTTGGCCATGAGCTTCTTCTTTTGCCTCAAGCACCACGCCGTTGAAGGTGAGAAGGGCTGCCGTGCAGCCGATCGGCTCGGACCATATGAGACCGAAGCAGACGCGGCTCGCGCCTTGGAGAAGGTCGCCGAACGCAACGAGGCCTGGGACAACGATCCGGACTTCAACGACGAACTTGACGGCGAAAAGAATTGAACTCAGTCAAAAAGATCAACTGGTCCGAACCCTGGCTGGTTGCTAGTGCCGTAGTTGGTCTGCCGCTTCTAGTTTGGATCGTCCGCCTGAGCCTGACCGGCTGGGTTCCGCAGGGGGACTGGGCCGTTGCAGCAGTTAAGACCCACGATGCGTTCAGCGAACATCTGCAACTTCTTGGTATGCCGTCAACTTCAGCCAATGAAGTAGCTGGCGCAGCAGTGCATCATTTTGGTCCGATCACATTTCAGTTCGGCTGGTTGCCTTACTGGATTTCTGGGTATGAGCCGTGGGGGATTTTGCTTGGTTCGGGCCTGTTGGTATTTGTTCTCATGGCGATCGGGCTAAGGGCCGCGCAAGCCGTTGCGGGTTTGCCGGCGGTGCTTTCGCTTGGTGCGGTGTTCATTGCCCTTGAAGTCGCGCTTCGTGGGTTCGCGGTCACCAACTGGAACCCGTTTCCGATGATCTTCGCTCTACCGACGTTGCTAGTTGTTGCTGCAGCAATCTGTTCGGGGGAAAGACGGTGGTGGCCGGGCTTTATCGCCGTCGCGAGCGTAGCGGCTCAGGCCCATTTGCTCGGCGCGCTTTTTGCCGCAACCATCGTTGTGGCCGTCATCTTCCTTGGCACCAAGCAGCGGAAACTCCGGCTACCGAGCAAGGGTGAGCTTGGCCTGAGCGTTCTCGTTCTCGCGGTCTGTTGGTGGGCGCCTGCCATGGATCTAGTCACCCGTGACCCGAGCAATCTAGACCAATTTCGCACCTACCTGACCGGTGACCGGGTCGAAGAGAGCGGTTCGATCAACTGGATTGTGCTGGCCGGATTCCTGACCCTTATCTGGCTGCTAGTTAGGTTCCGTACACGAAGCGATTTCGGCGTACTACATGACTTGACCCTGTGGGGGTTGGTTGTTTCTTGTGTGATCCTGGTGGTTTTCGCGTCTCGCCAGCTCTATCTGTTGATGGCCTTGAGTATCCCTTTGCTGGGTATCTCGTTGCTCATGGCGTCGATTTGGCCGAGGATCGTTGCCGGGCGGGTTCGGCTCTTCGCAGTTGGCGTATTCGCACTCATCGTGCTGGCTGCACCGACAACTTTGGGGATTTATCGGGCGTTGTACCAACCGACAGGCCAAATCAGCGAACGGGTGACGGAGGCACTTCGAGATATGGGAAGCACCGATCCGGTGTTCGTGGACGGAACTGGGCCGATGGCATCAGGAGGAATCGGGCCAGGGGTCCAAGCAGCGCTAGTGGCCGACGGCTGGTTTGTTGGCCGAAATGAATTCACCGCTGACCCCGATCAAGCCTTTCGCTCCGGAATCAGGAACGAAGCGCATGTCTTGGTCTCAATCCGGAATCTGGACGAGGAGTCCGATCTTCCGACGATCCCTGCTGGCGCCACGAGGCTTGATTATTTTCGAGTGGAACATGAGTTTCAGGGCGGCGGCGAACTCGAGATCAAGATTTATCGAGTTGATTGAGACCTACTGCTCGAAGGTGTGCTCGGCTGCCGGGAATGAGCCGTCGGCGACTTCGGCGATGAACTGTTCGGTGGCGTTCAACATGACCGAATGCAAGTCGGCGTAACGCTTGACGAACCGGGGAGCTTTGCCGGTGCGAAGCCCCATCATGTCTTGCCAAACCAACACTTGAGCGTCGCAGTCGGCGCCCGCGCCGATTCCGATCGTGGGGATGTGAAGCGTCTGGGTGATTTCCTTGGCGATCGGGGCGGGAACCATCTCCATTACCACGGCGAAGGCGCCGGCCTCCTGCACGGCGAGGGCGTCTTCCATGAGTTTTGCCGCAGCGTCTCCGCGACCTTGGACCCGGTAGCCGCCAAGATTGTGCTCGGCTTGGGGAGTGAAGCCGATGTGCGCCATGACTGGGATCGCACCCTTGGTCATCAACTCGATCTGTGGCGCCATCTCAGCGCCGCCCTCGAGTTTGACCGCGTGGGCCAGCCCTTCCTTCATGAACCGCACCGCGGTGTCATAACCCTGTTCGGGGGAGCGCTGGTAGGAGCCGAACGGCAAGTCGGCCACCACGAGTGCGCGCTTGGCAGTACGGGTGATGGCCTTTACCAATGGCAGCATTTCGTCAACTGTGATCGGCAGTGACGACTCATAGCCGTAAACATTGTTCGCGGCCGAATCGCCGATGAACAGCACCGGCACGCCGGCCTCTTCAAAAACCTGAGCCGAGTACTGGTCATAAGTCGTCAGCATCACCCACTTGCGACCCTCGTCTTTCCACTTCTGCAGGTGGTGGGTGCGAACTTTGGAGATGCCTTGAATTGGGCTGCCGGCCGTTGACGGTCCAGTGCCGTAGGGAGCGGTTTCTTCCATGACTTCAGCCTAACCGAGTGCAATTCCGCCGGTACCGGACTCGGCAACACTAGACCTTCCATTCATGCTGGCGAGTCGAAGATCAACAATCACAGTCGGTTTGGCCTTGACTCTGCCACTTGCCTACTGGCTCATTTGGTTGGGTCTCGATTCGTGGACGCCGCAAGGCGATCTGGGAATTCAGACGGTGAAAGTGCACGACGTATTCAGTTCCAATCTTCAGCTTCTCGGCATGCCCGCTACCAGTTACCACGAGGTGGAGGGGCTCTACGCGAATCACCCCGGATCCATCTACTTTCAGTTAATTGCTGTCGGCTATTCGGTGTCAGGCCACCAGCCATTCGGGCTTCTTCTTGGCGGAGCAGTGGTGGCTGCTGCGTTGATTTTCGGCTCCCTGCGGGCCGGATTCGTCGTGGCCGGCCGAAACGGGCTACTTGTGGTAGCGCTGACGTTCGGGGTAATCGAGTTGTACCTCGCCGGTCGTATGCTTACGGGCTGGAACCCCAATGTGACCGCCATTTCGCTGACCGCGGCTGTGTTCTTCGGTTGGGCAGTGCTCGAAGGCAGGCGATGGTTCGCGATCGGATTCGTTATTGCCACGGCATTGGCGGCGCAGTCGCATGTCGCCGGCGTGCCGATTGCGCTGGCTGTCTTCTTGTTTGTGGCTGGCGTAGCCGCACGGCGGACGTGGCGCGGCGCCAAGAAGGGCAGTGGCTTTTGGGTAGCTCTCTTCGTCGTGATCGCGTTGAGTTGGTGGGCGCCGGTAACCGACGCAATTGTCCGCGATCCGGGGAACCTACAGTCGCTGAGTAGGTGGATCTTCGCCGGGGGAGGGGAATCGGTTTCGGGCCAACTTCGGCTTGCGTCGTTGGGGATCGGCCTGGTGGCCCTTAGCCTTGCCGCGATTGCTTGGCGACGGCGAAGCCAAACGGCATGGGGTTCACTATTTGCGGTGGGTGCGGTTGCAATTGTTGCGGTTGGCGCGGTGGCGGTGCTCGTCCCGGCGCGAATTGGCTACCTAGGCTTCGTCAGCGGGCCGGTATTGGTCGTGACTTTGGCCATGGCTCGCAGATGGCTACCTAGCGGCCGGTCACGAAGTTTTGGACGACTCGCAGTTTTTGCGTTCGCGGTATTGGTGCTGTTGCTGCCGGTGCTTCCCCAAGGCGAATTGGCGTCCAGCAGGATTGCCGCCCAAGTGACGACTGCGGCGACCAAGTTGATGCTTAGAAATCTGGACTCGCGTGACCTTCCTGTGGTCGTAGACGGGACTGGTGCAATCGCTTGGGCGAGCATGGCTTCGGCAGTTCAGGCCGCGCTAGTGGCAGATGTTGGGGAGGCAACCTTGCGCAATGAGGTAGTCGATGCCGACCAGGTTTGGCGTCGTGCAGCGTTGACCGGCCCACGTCGCGAACTTTTTGTCCGCGAGATTGGTGCAAACTCGCAGGCATGGGAACCGCCTACCGAGGCGCGAGTGATTGACTCGGCCAAGGTGGTTCCTGAGGAGTCACTGTTCGTGCAGATCGGAAGTATCCGTGATCCGGCCACTGAAGGGTTCGAACTCGTACTGCTCGAATTTCGCTGATCGTACGGTCTGTACGGTCTCGCATGGCAAGATGTCTGATTGTCGTAGACTCACGGCGGCCCAACCAATCCTTGAAGGAGCCTGATGCGCAAGCCAAAGCAGCTCCTTGCGAAGTTGAACGTCCGCGACCACTTGTTGTTCTGGATTCCGTTTGCACTCGTGACG
>JAPXRA010000164.1:0-4582 GCA_033813795.1 Aeromicrobium sp.
CGGTCGGGCAAATCGTTTATGGCCGAGTCGCTGGTTGTGGCGGCTGAAACAGTCACCTACATCGCGCCGGGACAACCGGCCGACGATGACCTAGATCCAGAATGGGCGGCTCGGGTTAACGCGCACCAGGCCCGACGGCCCGCGCATTGGACCACGGTGGAGTCCACCGAACTCGACACGGCGATCGGGCAAGCCGAAGGCGCCCTGCTGATCGACTGTCTCGGCACTTGGGTGACCGCGATGATCGGCGAACTCGACGGCTGGGACTCCACGCTCGATGACTGGGAGCCGGAGTTCTGGCAACGGGTGGAGCATGCGGTTTCGGCGATGATCGACCACGACGACGACGTGGTCGTCGTAACGAATGAGGTTGGCTGGTCGATTGTGCCGGAGTACCGCTCCGGTCGGTTGTTTCGCGATCTGCTTGGCAAAGTCAATCAGCGGTTCGCGATGGACTGCGACGAAGTGCTGCTAGTGGTGGCTGGTCGCGCGATCAGCCTCTGATTAACTAGGCGAAGGCAAGCGCCAGCACCAACATGGCGGCGAAAGCCACTTCGACTACTGCTCCGACCGCATCGCCGATGATTCCACCGAGTCGCTGGGTGACGCGGCGAACGAGGACCAAACTGCCAGTTACTGCGCCGATCATGGCCGCCGGCCCGGCCCACGGCGACTGCCCAATAACGACGGTGATCGCGGTGGCTGCCGCGGTAAGAAGCAGCCATAAGCCGATGACTGCGGGCAGCGGCACCGATTCGGCGAAGGTCTGACCGAGACCGTCTTCGCGAGCTGGCCGAACTCCACGACGCAAGGCGATACTGGCCGCGGCGCGGGCAGCGCACCAATAGAACCCGAGCAGCACTGGACCCCACGCCAGCTGTGAAAATGCCCCGGCTGCCGCGGTCTGAACCAGCAGCACCAGGACTAGTGCGGTCGCGCCAGCGGGACCGACGTCGCCAGTTCGAGCGACAGCCAAAGCACGGTCTTTGTCATAAGAGCTGGCCAATGCATCAACCGTGTCTGCTAATCCGTCCAGATGGAAAGCGCGGTTTCCCAGCACGCCAACGCCAACGGCCAAGGCGCCGACTACAAGTTGGGGAAGCGCGGCCAGTGTTGCCAGATAAGCGACAAGCCCCATCACGGCGCCGACTGGCGCCGCAGCGAACGGGGCGGCCAGCAACGCCACCTTGGCGGTCGCTTGGTTCACCTGCGACGGCGGTTTGACCGAAATGGCGGTGAACGTTCCAACGGCTAAGCGAGCGCCGTCAACCAAGACATTCACAAGACCTCATCGAGCCGGGCAATTTGGGTCAGCAGCAGGGCGGCTGAGCGCACGAGTGGAACTGCGGCCACCGCGCCGGAGCCCTCGCCGAGGCGCATCCCGAGGTCGAGTAGTGGCACGAGCCCCAGTTCGGCCAGCGCCAAGGACTGGGCAGGTTCGGTCGAGCGGTGACCGGCAGCCAGCCACGCTGCGGTGCCGGGTTGGAGCTTCTCGGCAATCAGCGCCGCCGCGGCCGAAACGACCCCGTCGAGCAACACCGGCACCCCAGCGGCTGCGGCGTGGGCGATGAAACCGGCTTGGGCGGCAATGTCAGGACCGCCCAGTGCGGTCAGCAGTTCGATTGGATCGTCGTGGCGCTGAACTGTGCGGTTGAGCGCTTGTTCGAGCACTGAAGTCTTGAGCGCAAAGGTGTCGTCATCGATACCGGTGCCCCGGCCGACGACAGCCGCGGCCGAAACCCCGAGGCAACCGGCGATCAGCGCCGCCGCGGTGGTGGTGTCGCCGATGCCCATGTCGCCGCCGATCAACAGATCAGCGCCGGTGGCTATCTCTTGGGCTGCGACCGTCTTGCCTGCGGTAACGGCTTGACGGGCTTGGTCAGCGCTGATCGGGTCTTGCAGGTGAAGCGGCGCGGTTCCACGGCTGACCTTGAACTCACCCAGCTCGGGGCCAAATGTGCTCAGGTCGGCGTCTACCGCTAGATCCAGCACCCGAACTGCAACGTCGTGTTGGCGGGCCAGCACCGAAACTCCGGCGACACCGGCGGAGAACGCTCCCACCATCGCTGCGGTCACTTCGCTGGGATAAGCCGAGACGCCGTGGGCGGCCACGCCATGGTCCCCAGCGAAGATCACCGCCCGAACGTTGCTTGGGCCAGGCGTCAAAACGTCACCGCGAACGCTGGCCCACCAAACTGCGGTCTGGCCGAGATTCCCTAGTGCGCCGTGTGGAATCGCGAGGGCGGCCAAGCGGTCGAGGGCGGCCGAACGAATCTCGGCAGAGGGCACTGAAATCACGTGGTCATTCTCGCGCACAGTCAGCGAGCGGCGGTCGAGTACCCGATTTTTATGGGATTAGGCACAAATTTCAGATACCATCGGTATGCGAGTGCGGATCGCGGAAGGGGTAAGGACAGTGTCACAGCTCAGGGCTACTCGGGCCGAGCGACAGCTTCAGACTCGGGAACGACTGATCGAAGTTGCCACCTCGATGTTCCTCGAACTCGGTTATGCCAGCACCTCTTTGGACAAGGTGGCCGTCGAAGCTGGGTTCTCCAAAGGCGCGGTCTATTCCAATTTCGCCGGCAAAGAAGAACTCTGCATGGCAGTGCTGGACGCGATCCATGCCGAAAAGATGAAGCTCGTCCTCGAAGTTTTCACCGAAGACAAGTCGATCGAAAACCGATTGCAGACCTTCATCGAATGGTCACGTCAGGGGATGGGTGACCCGCAGTGGACGACCCTCGAAGTTGAATTCGCGACCGTCGCACGAAACAACCCGTGGGTTGGCGCTGAGTTGGTAAAGCGGCATCGCGAAATTCGGCGGCTGATCGCACAGCTGATTTCGACTACGGTCGAGGAAGCCGGGATGGAAACAACCATTCCAGTCGACCAAGTCGCGACCGCCATGTTGGCGCTTGGTGCTGGGCTTGCTGGTATGAATTCCCTCGACCCGAAAGTCGAGATGAACGTCTTTGGGCGTGTGTTGGCGAGCCTAGTTCGGCCGCAACGAGTCGCGGCCGAACCGGCTTTGGCTCAGTAGCCGCCGTTGTCTTTGAACCGCTGCAAGCTGGCCTTGATTTCGGCCTCTGCTTCGTCGCGGCCGACCCATTCGGCGCCCTCTTCAACCGACTTACCCGGCTCAAGGTCCTTGTAGGACTCGAAGAAGTGCTGGATCTCGCCAAGGTCGAAGTCCGAGACGTCACCCACGTCTTGAGTGTGATCATGGCGCGGGTCCGATGCCGGCACGCACAAGATCTTGTCGTCACCGCCGGCCTCGTCGGTCATCCGGAACATGCCGATCGCGCGGCATTCGATCACGCAGCCCGGGAAAGTCGGGAACGGCAAAATCACCAGCGCATCGAGCGGATCGCCATCGTTGCCGAGGGTGTTGTCGATGAAGCCGTAGTCGGCCGGGTACTGCATCGACGTGAACAACGTGCGGTCCAAGCGAATGCGGTGGGTCTTGTGGTCGAGCTCGTACTTGTTGCGCTCGCCCTTAGGGATCTCCACGGTGACGTCGAAAAACACGGTTCCTCCGGCTGTCTTTGTACTGGTTCTCTATAGTCTGGCGCACGTGACGCCAAAGCAGACTCGCAGGTGCGAGGAATCTCACTCTATCTGGGTGTTGCCTGCCCTCGTCTTGGTGACCATCGCGGCGGTGGGTCTGCTTTATCTTCGCGGCGACTTGAACTCCGTCCTGTGTGACGGGCCCTGCCCGGCCGAGTACGTCACGGCGCCCGAGGGTCTCGCGGTGGCAAAACCTGCTGCGGCGACGGCGTCAACGTTCGGCGCGGGGCAAATATCGGCGGCCGCAGTCCAGGCAGCAATAGCCGATTCGTTGGCTTCGCCAGACCTTGGCCGGCGTAGTTCGTTCTACGCGATCGACGCAAGAGATGGGACGGTGTTGGCCAAATCGGGAACCGGCGCGCTAACGCCAGCATCAACCACGAAAGTTCTGACCGCGTTCGCAGCGCTGAACGAACTCGGCTCGACTACCCGGTTTGAAACCAAGGTCGTTCGCCAGGGAAACCAACTCGTCCTAGTCGGTGGGGGTGACCCGTATCTGATGACCAAGGCGGTCAAGGGTTCGGCCGTCGCAAAGGCGAATCTGACTGACTTGGCCAAACAGGCGGCAAAGTCGGTCGGCGAACAGCCAGTTGAGGTCGGCTACGACGCCTCACTTTTCACTGGCCCGGCGGCCAGTCCCGGTTGGGAGGTGAGCTATCTGCCCGGCGGGGTGGTCGCACCTGTTTCGGCTTTGTGGGTCGACCGAGGCCGGGTTGGTTCGGCCCGATCGGCAGACCCGGCCGCTGCGGCCGCGGCAGTTTTTGTCGGACAGTTGCGTGCCGCCGGGGTCAAGGTGGTCGGCACACCAGTCCAAACGACCGCCCGTGTCGGTGGCAAACAGGTGGCGGTTGCAAAAAGTGCGCCGGTGAACCGAATCGTCGAGCGACTTTTGACCGACTCGGACAACGAAGTCGCCGAAGTGATGCTGCGGCAGGCGGCAATTGCCGCCGGCGAACCGGCTTCCTTCGAAGGGGGCGCGGCCACCGTCAAGAAGTCGCTGACCGCAGCCAAG
>JAPXRA010000165.1:0-329 GCA_033813795.1 Aeromicrobium sp.
GCCTGGAACGTTGCAGGTCGAGTTCAGGGCCAAAGCGACATTCCGCTCGACGACGTCGGCGTCCAACAAGCCAGAGCTGCGGGTGCGCGGCTGGCGTCGCTGCAACCTGACCGAATCATTTCTTCAGACTTGCAGCGGGCCGCAGCCACTGCCGCCGAGTTGGGCGAACTTTGCGGAGTAACGCCGGAACTTGATTCTCGGTTTCGTGAGTTGAACTTCGGCGTGCGCGAGGGTTTGACTTGGCGTGAAGCGTGGGATCAGTTCCCGAACGAAATGCAAGCGTGGGTGGACGGCCACGAACACGTCATGCCGGGCGCTGAGACGTATCA
>JAPXRA010000165.1:339-4571 GCA_033813795.1 Aeromicrobium sp.
GGGCAGACGCTCGTGATCGTGGCGCACGGCGCGGTGTTGCGTACCGGGATGAACGCGTTTCTTGGTTTTCCGCTTGAGCAATGGAAGCTATTCGGCGGTTTGTCGAATTGCCATTGGGCTGTTTTGGAAGAGTGGGCGCACGAAGAGTGGGCTGAATGGCGGCTCGTGGAATGGAACACGGGCACCTTGCCTGAGCCGGTCTTGTCTGATGACGATTTGGCGTCACCGCCGAGCGAATTGGCTGATTGAGTCGCGCTGACCCTGAGTGCGACTGAGCGAAGGCGACGGGTAAACTTGTCAAAGTTCTACGGGGCATTGGCGCAGTTGGTAGCGCGCTTCCATGGCATGGAAGAGGTCAGGAGTTCGAATCTCCTATGCTCCACCAAACGAAGGTGCATCGCGCCACCATTCATACGTGAAATCGGGGAACAAAATCGTGTGGGAAATTCTGGGCTCGTGGGCCTTCATTTCCGTACTGGTTGTCGCTGTCGCGATTGTTCTAGCAGTTGCTTGGTCTCGGGGTAGTCGATCTCGCATCACCGCCATCGTGGCCGTGGCGGTATTTGGGTTGACATCGGTTGCCGGTGTCGCTGTTTCGTGGCTTCCGGTGTCAGTTGATGGCGTCACCTGCGTCCAGTCCGCCGAGCCTGACGAGATTAATCTGGTCGAACTCGACGACGTTACTCTCAGTGAACTCAAAGCGCAGGGCATTGAAATAGCGAAGTACGCCTGCCGAGATGCAGTTCGCTCTCGATACTTGCTGATCGTTGGCGGGTACGTCGTGGTGAATTTGGCAGTCGCCGCGGTCATTGCGCGCCGCCGGCCAGACTCGCAGTAACGGCAGCATTCGCGCCGACGAGATTCCAACGCCAGGATCCGAAGCGCCGGCTTGCGCCTGTGTATGCTGCCGAAATGAACTCCGCCGTGGGAAGCGTAGAACTACTCATCGTCTTTGGCCTCGTGGCGATTGTCGGGCTCGCCGTTGCCGTTTGGTGGCTGCTAATGCTGATCGAGGCACTGAAGATTCCAGCCGGTCAGTGGGAGGCTGCTGGTCAGAACCAGATCCTCTACGTGGTGGCGATGTTCCTAGTCGGGGTTCTTGGGACCTTGCTCTACGTGTTCATCGCACGTCCACAATTGCGGGCTAAGGGAGCTGTCCAGTAGCCGCGCCCAAACCTCTCCGGCCGGCTAGAGCGTGCTGGTGTCGATCACGAAGCGGTAGCGCACGTCAGCGGCGAGCACCCGCTGCCAGGCCTCGTTGATTCCGTCGGCCGAAACCAGTTCGGTTTCTGGGTGGATGCCGTGTTCGGCGCAGAACTCGAGCATCTCTTGAGTCTCGGGAATGCCGCCGGTGGTTGAGCCGGCCAGGGAGCGCCGGCCCGAGATCAGCGAGAACGCCGGAACGCTGAACGGCTCAGGTGGTGCGCCGACGTTCACCAAAACCCCGTCCACGTCGAGCAGACGCAAATAGGACGAGATCTTCAACGAAGCCGAAACGGTGTTGATGATCAGGTCGAACGAGCCGCTAGCGCCGCGGAAAGCCTGCGGGTCGGTGGAGTCGAGATAGTGGTGCGCACCTAGCGACGTTGCATCGTCCTGCTTCTTGGTGCCGCGCGAAATCACTGTCACTTCGGCGCCGAGGGCGTTGGCGATCTTGACTCCCATGTGGCCCAGCCCGCCAAGGCCGACGATGGCAACTCGCTTGCCCGGGCCGGCCTGCCAGTGGCGCAGCGGCGAATACAAGGTGATGCCAGCGCACAGCAGGGGAGCGGCCTTGGCCGGGTCGAGTCCGGCTGGCAGTGACAAGACGAAGTCTTCGTTGACCACGGTGGCTTGGCTGTAACCACCCTGAGTGATCGTGCCGTCGGCGTCTAGCCCGGCGTAGGTTTGGGTGTTGCCGTTTAGGCAGTACTGGTCTTGGCCGGTGAGGCATTGGGCGCAGGTGCGACACGAGTTCGACTGGCAACCCACGCCGACCCAATCGCCGACCTGATGCTTTGTAACCGCACTACTGATTGCCGAGACGCGTCCGACGATCTCGTGGCCGACGACCTGCGGGTAGGCGATCTCGCCCCAGTCGCCGCGAATGGTGTGAATGTCGGAGTGGCAGATTCCGGCGTAGTCGATTTCGATCTGCACGTCGTGTTCGCCAACTTCGCGGCGCTGGATCGTTAGCGGCACCAACGGGTCGGTGGCGCCCACGGCTCCGACTGCTTTGACTGTTCGCATGGCTGCTCCTGACAACTTGTGGCTCAGCCTCAAGGCTCGCACTAGGCCAGTGGCCTGTCATCTGCGGGTGGGTTAGAACTTGACCTTCTGCGGCGCCTCGGGGATGCCGAACGGGTTCGGTTCGCCGCTCGCATTGACCTGCTCGCGGAACAGCAGGTTCGTCGGACACCAGCCGGTGATCGTGCCGATCAGCAAGAAAGTGGCGCAGGTAGCCGCCGGAATCGCGCACCAAAGATTATCTAGCGAACTGAACGCGAACGAGCCGAGCATCACCGCCAGCAAGCCACGTATAAGGCGCTCGACAGGCGTGGTTTCACATCGCATGTCAGTTCTTTGCTTCGGCTAGTTCTTCGGCTTCGGCGCGTACCTGTTCCATGTCGAGTTCGCTGATCGCTTCGATTAGTGATTCGAGCTGCGGCCCGCGCATCATTCCGGGTTGGGAGAACACCAAGATCCCGTCGCGAAACGCCATCAAGGTGGGGATAGAAGTGATCGAAAAACCGGCAGCCAATTCGGGCTGGGCTTGGGTGTCCACCTTGCCGAAAACCATGTCTGGGTGGTCGAGGGCGGCCTGTTCAAAAACGGGCGAGAACATCCGGCACGGGGCGCACCAGTCGGCCCAAAAGTCGAGCAAGACGATCCCACCTGACTCGACGGTGGACTGCAGGTTCTCCATGGTGATTTCGATAGTAGCCATGAGAACAGCATACCCCCTAGGGTATAGTTCGGAAACTAGGCGGCGCGAACCTGCGCCCAGGAGGAACGGAAAACACGTGCGCAAAATGATTCTTTGGCTCTCGCTCGCTTTCGCGTCGACCGTGGTGCTGAGTGGTTGCAGTTCGCCCGAACAAGTAGAAGTTGGCGCCGACACGGTCATCATCGACGTTCGGACACCAGCGGAATTCGCCAGCGGACATCTCGACGGCGCGATCAACATCGACCTAGAGTCCGGCGACTTCGCGGCCGAAGTTTCCGAACTTGCCACAACGGGCGAATACATCGTCTATTGCCGCTCGGGCAATCGTTCGGCCCAAGCCGCCGAACTCATGGCCGGCCAAGGGTTCAAGAACGTCACCGATCTGGGTTCAGCCGAAGATGCCTCAGCGGCCACCGGCCAAGAGATAGTTCAGTAACGCTCGCGGTGGGCATATCTTGGGCAAATGGCCACCGCACCCTTAGCCCTGTTCAACATCGATTCGCTAGTTGGTGAAGAAGACCTCGCGATTGCCGCGACGGTTCGCCGGTTTGTCGAAGCCGAACTCAAACCACAGATCGCCAACTGGTACGAGTTAGGTGAGATCCCGGCGCGAGAGTTGGTACTCGCTTTGGGTGAACGCGGGCTACTGGGCATGCACCTGGACGGCTACGGTTGCGCCGGCACAAGCGCCACCTCCTATGGTCTGGCCTGTCTAGAAATGGAGGCAGCCGACTCTGGCCTGCGGTCGATGATCTCGGTGCAGGGTTCGCTGGCGATGTTCGCGATCCACCATTTTGGCAGCGAAGAGCAGAAGCAAACCTGGCTGCCAGCGATGGCTGCCGGTGAAGCGATCGGCTGCTTTGGGTTGACCGAGCCGGACTTCGGTTCCAACCCGGCCGGAATGCGTACCCGCGCCTGGCGAGACGGTAGCGACTGGATTTTGACCGGTAACAAGATGTGGATCACCAACGGTTCGGTGGCCGACGTGGCCGTGGTGTGGGCGCAGACCGGCGAAACCGCCAAGGACATTCGTGGGTTCGTCGTGCCGACCGATACGCCCGGATTCAGCGCCCCGAGGGTCAAACAGAAATTGAGCCTGCGCGCCTCGGTGACCAGCGAACTGGTGCTCGATGACGTCCGACTGCCCGCAGATGCCGTGCTGCCTGGTGCTGCCGGGCTTTCGGGGCCGTTGACCTGTCTGACCGAAGCCCGGTTCGGCATCATCTTCGGCTCGGTCGGCGCGGCCCGGGACTGTCTGGAAACCACGATCGCCTATGCCGGCGACCGGGAGATTTTCGATCGACCG
>JAPXRA010000166.1:0-4550 GCA_033813795.1 Aeromicrobium sp.
GTCAAGGTGTCAACCAAACTCGGGGCAGTCCCAGGGTGCTGATTGAAAGCTTGAACTTGCTGGTGTGCATTGGAGTCCAATCGATACGGAGGTTGAACCAACACCCGACCGCACGAGCATGTCCTGCCAGTTGCTCACCAATTGCCTGAACTTCAACTCACAGTGAACCTGCTATGAACTCAATCGCTAGCGCAAGTTCAGGAACACCGCTAACAGCATTGAGCCGCAGACCAGCAGGACCGTGAAGATCACGACCCACTGCCGACTGCGACGTAAGCGAAATAGTTGTGCTGCGAGCAATACCGCTAGGCCGACGACTCCTGATGCGATGCAAGCGGCCTTCAGACCAGCAGGCGCCGACTGCGAAAACAGACCCGCGACTATCGCGACCGCACCGGCGAAAGCTGACACCCGCAACATGATGATTCGACTCATGTCCTCACCGATGTAGGCCGCCACGACCCCGGCAGAGGAATCCTCAGGTATTTCGTTCGGATCTAACGGTGGGCGCGACATGGTCGTTGAGTCTGCCACAGCGCCGAACTCAACTAGGCCGGTGAGCCTGGTCCCACAAAGCCCGCGCCGGTGGGACCTAAGACACCGCCCAAGTTGGCACCTGACCCAACCAGGCAGCGCGCGGTGAGTGTAGTCCCAAGATTCCGTGGGGCCGGTGAGCCTAGTCCCACAAAGCCCTCGCCGGTGGGACCTAAGACACCGCCCAAACGGAAAACACCCGAACCCGCGTCTGCAGGTCCGGGTGTCATCACACGGTCGGGCTGACAGGATTTGAACCTGCGACCCCTTGACCCCCAGTCAAGTGCGCTACCAAGCTGCGCCACAGCCCGTGAGCAACCTGACGATTCTAGCGCAACGCCAAGAGTCAATCTGACACCGCTATCCCCTGTCGACACCGGAACCAGATTCCGAACTACGTCAACTGTGAAATCTCCCAGAATTCCGGACTATTCTTGCTGGCCGTCAGAAGTTTCAAGTGACTGTCAGTGGCTCAGTCTAGGTTGGATTCATGGCTGAAATTGAGGAGCAGTTGGTGCGGGCCGCTGCACGAGCACAGGCGCAAGCCGAGTTCGCAACGTGGACGATGGCGCTGGTCGCGCATGAGTCAGCCACGCGTGCCGTCGACGCCGAAGACGCACCCGAAATTGGCAAAGAACTCGGCCGCCGCGAGGTCACGCTCCAGATTGCCCGCGCGTTGAACGTCACCGAAAACCGTGTCTGGGCGGTAGTCAACAACGCCGCTACCCTGCGCGATCGAGCCGAACGAACCTGGAACGCTTTTCGCAACGGCACCATCAGCGCGGCACATGCGGCGGCCGTCTGTGCGACCATCGACAAACTCACCCGCACGCCGTCCGTCGAAGCAATCGATGCCTCGGTGGTCGAATACGCGCAAACCCACACAGTGGGCGAACTTCGCAGTTGGCTCAACCGGATGCGCGCCCGCCTCGAGCCAGACGAGATGCGTGCCGAAGCACACCGAGCCGTCGAATATCGGCGGGTCGATATCAACCACAACGACGACGGCACCTCGTGGCTTTCTGCGCTGCTGCCCACACCGATAGCGGTAGCCGTCGCCACGAGGCTGCGCAAGACGGCTAAGAAACTCCCGTTGTTCGATCCAGAAACCGAAGAAAGAGATCGGCGCACCCACGAGCAAAAGAAAGCCGATCTACTTGCGCACTGGCTCACCAACTGCACCGGCACCGAAACTGACATCCGGGCCGAGATCGCCATCTCGATCGACGCCGCCGACCTAATCGGCCTCACCGACGGCCCAGGCATCACCCGCGATGGCGAGCACGCGCTGCCCGCCGAATGGGTTCGTGAACTTGCCGCCAGCGAATACACGGTCTTTCGCCGACTAGTCCTCGACCCGATGGGCCGCGTGCTCGACACCACCAAACTCGGTTACCAACCACCGGGCGCAATGCGAGCCGCGCTCCACTGGCGAGACGGGACTTGTCGAGTGGCAGGATGCAAAGCTCCCGCGGCCGAAACTGACCTAGACCACGAACTCGCCTACGACCGCGGCGGCACAACCAGCGCCAGCAACCTGCGGTGCTTGTGCCGAAAACACCACAATATGAAGTCCCATGATCGGCTTCCCGAGAAGTTCATCACCGAACCGATCGAACACCGTGAACGCTGGCACCGACCATCGCCGGTCGTGGCTACCTTCGACCTCGTTCCAGCCTGCTAACGAACGATTTCGACGACAAAGCCGTCGAGTTCCAGCCTGCGCCGAGCCTCATCGGCCATTCGCCGGCCCACATCAGTAATCTCATCGACCCCAGTAAGGTCAAAGATCACTTGCGGCGTGCTCGGCGGCTGCTCTACCAACTGCCGAATGAGCGACTCGGCGCTCGAAAACAACAGGTCACCGCGCAGCACATAGGTGGTGCGGTCGCCCGAAACGTTGACGTCCGCCAAGGCCGATCGAGAAGGTCGGCCCGGGCTCATCAAGTGCATGCTCATGTCGGTAGAGAGGCGCCTCATCATCGCCACCCCGCGCGAACTGTTGCCGTGCGGATCAAGCGGCGGCGAAAACACTGCCACACCCACCTGGCCAGGCAGAACCCCGATGATTCCGCCAGATACCCCGCTCTTGGCTGGAATCCCGATCGTGCTCAACCAGTCGCCGGCGGCGTCGTACATTCCGCAGGTCGCCATCAGACTCAAAACCTGACGCGTCGTCGACTCGGCCATCAACCGTTCGCCAGTATTTGGTTGCACGCCGCCGTTGGCCAGCACCCCGGCCATCGTCGCCAAGTCCTGCACGTCCACCAATAGCGAGCACTGCCGCACGTAGCGAGTCACCGCCCCGACAGGATCATCGAGCAATCCATAAGAAGCCATCAGGTGAGCGCTGGCCAAGTTGCGGTGCGTGGTCACCAGTTCGGACTCGAGTACACGTTGGTCCACTTCGAGTTCCCGACCGGCCAACTTGGAGGCGAATTGCGAAAACAACTCGAACGAACCAACAAGCGCCGAAGTGGCGATCGCGCCTGCGTTGATCATTGGGTTGCGCGGAATCCCGGTGTCCGGGTCGAGCGAAAGTTCATTGAACGCCTCCCCCGACGGTTCAACTCCTACGCTTTCGAGCACCGCCGCCAAGCCGAGTTCTTCGATCGCAAGCGCATAGGCGAACGGCTTGGACATCGACTGAATGGTGAACCGGTGCGCGTCATCGCCGGCACTATGGTGCGCACCATCGACAGTCGAAAAGGCTAGAGCCGCTAGGTTCGGATCTACTTGGGCCAACTCGGGGATGTAGTCGGCCACCTGACCGGACCGAACGTCGGCGCAACGGACCAGAACTTCAGCCAAATAGTCCGGAACCGGCGAGCGCACTTACTTGCGCTTCCGCTTTTCGCGGGGGCGCTGCTGCAGATGGATCGGGCTTCCGACGAAGCCGAACTCCTCGCGCAACCGACGCTCGATAAATCGCAGGTAACCGGACTCGAGTTTGCCGGAGGTGAACAGCACGAACGTCGGCGGTGCGGTCGAAACCTGAGTGCCGAACAAGATCTTCGCCTGCTTGCCGCCACGAACCGGGTGCGGATGTTCGGCCACCAGCCGGCCAAGGAACGAGTTCAACGAACCAGTCGAAACCCGCGTCTCCCAGCCCTCCAGCGCCGCATCGATCGCGCGAACCAACCGGTCGACGTGCCAGCCGGTGCGAGCAGCGAGGTTCACTCGCGGAGCCCACGGAATCTGCACCAGATCGCGCTCAATCTCGCGCTCAAGGTAGTAGCGGCGTTCGTCATCGACCAAGTCCCACTTGTTGAACACCAACACGACCGCCCGCCCGGTCTCTTCGATCGTGTTCAAGATCCGCAAGTCCTGCTCAGAGATCGCCTGGCTCGAGTCGATCATCATGATTGCCACTTCGGCACGTTCAATCGCACTCGCGGTTCGCAAGCTCGCGTAGTACTCGTGCCCCGAAGCGGCCTTGACTCGCTTTCGAATCCCGGCAGTGTCGATGAAAATCCATTCACGACCGCCAAGGGTGATCGCTTCGTCCACCGGATCGACCGTGGTGCCCGAAGCGTCGTGGACGACCACGCGGTCTTCTTTGGCCAACTTGTTCAACAGACTCGACTTGCCAACGTTCGGCTTACCGACGATGGCGACCCGGCGCGGCCCGCCGACCTCAATTTCGTCTTGCGACGGGGCTTCGGGCAGGGCGTCCAAAATGGCGTCGAGCAGATCGCCACTACCGCGCCCGTGAAGCGCCGAAACCGGGTACGGCTCCCCCAAGCCCAAGTTCCACAACGCCGCCGATTCCATCTCGCCGCGCTGATCGTCGACCTTATTGGCGGCCAACACCACCGGCTTGTTCGCCGAACGCAGCAACTTGACGACCTTGTCGTCGATATCGGTCGCACCCACAGTCGCGTCGACCACGAACAGAATCGCGTCGGCCACCATGATCGCGACCTCGGCTTGGGCGGCAATTCTCTCTGCCATTCCCTTTGCGTCCGGGTCCCAGCCACCGGTGTCGACCACCGTGAACGCCCGGCCATTCCAGT
>JAPXRA010000167.1:0-4535 GCA_033813795.1 Aeromicrobium sp.
CTCTTGACCGCCCACGGCATACAACGGACGGAACACGATCACCTTCTTGTGCTGGCGCCGCTCCATCACCGCCTCCAGGCCCGCGCAGATCGCCATCGCCGACTTGCCGGTGCCGGCCCGGCCGCCGAGCGAGACGATGCCGATCTCCGGGTCGAGCAGCAAGTCCAGTGCAATCCGCTGCTCGGCCGAACGCCCGTGGATACCGAAGGCGTCCCGGTCGCCGCGCACCAACTGGACTTGCTTGTCGGCGGTGACTCGACCCAGCGCGCTGCCCTTGTCCGACAACAACACCAGCCCGGTGTGGCAGGGCAAGTCACGTGCCGCTTCCAGATCAAGCGTGCCGGACTCATACAGGTCGTCCACGTCTAGGCCGTCGACCTCAAGTTCAGTCATTCCGGTCCAACCCGTTTCGAGCGCCCACTCCGCGCGGTACTCCTCGGCAGTCAGGCCGACGGCCGAGGCCTTGACTCGCATCGGCAGGTCCTTACTGACCAAGATGACGTCGTTGCCTTCGTTGGCGAGGTTTCGCGCCACCGAAAGGATCCGGGTGTCGTTGTCGCCGAGGCGAAAGCCAGAAGGCAGGGAGTTCGGATCGGTGTGGTTCAACTCGACGCGCAGGGTGCCGCCCTCGGCGCCGATCGGCATCGGCACGTCCAAGGTGCCGTGCAGCACCCGTAAATCGTCGAGGAAGCGAAGGGCTGCCCGGGCGAAGTAGCCAAGTTCTGGATGGTGGCGCTTTGCCTCCAACTCGGTGACAACCACCACCGGGATGACTACCTCATGTTCACCGAAACGCTGCATCGCCGCCGGGTCCGCCAGCAGCACGCTGGTGTCCAGGACGTAAGTGCGGTGGGCGGTACGGTTACCAACTGTTGCGCTCTCGTTTGCAGCCACGACTTTCTCCTAGAGAGCCGCGCGCGCACCCAGCGCCCAGCCCTCAACTAGTGGGTGGGGGCCTGAGCTTTCCGTAGTCCGGGAGGCTCGTGGTGGAGCATGGGCACAACACGAAAGTACGACCGGATTGCCAACAGAACCGGCAAGACACGCGTGTCGTTTGTGTCGCGAAAATGAACTTCAGGCGCCGAACCGGCGATCGCGCGCGGCATAGGACCGCATCGCCCGCAGGAAATCGACCCGGCGAAAGGCTGGCCACAACGCGTCGCTGAAGTAGAACTCCGAATGCACGCTTTGCCACAGTAGGAAACCGCTGAGGCGCTGCTCGCCCGAGGTGCGGATCACTAGGTCCGGGTCGGGTTGGCCTTTGGTGTAGAGGTGGTCGGCAATGTGGTCTACTTCGAGGGTTTCGGCGACCTCGGCCAAAGTGCGGCCTTGACTGGCTTCGGCGAGCAGCAGCGACCGCATCGCGTCGGTGAGTTCTTGGCGACCGCCATAGCCGACACAAACGTTGACCACTAGGCCAGAATCTTTGACTTTGGACTGTTCGGCAGAACCCTTCAGTCGCTGCGCCGAATCGGTCGGCAGCAGGTCAAGATTGCCGATTAGGTTCAACCGGTAGCCGGCTTGGGAAAGTTCGGCCACGAGTCGTTCGATCACCGCGAGCAGCGCCGCCAACTCCTCGGCCGGACGGCGAAGGTTGTCGGTCGACAACAGCCACAGCGTGACGATCTGGACTCCGAGCTCGTCACACCATCCCAAGAACTCGGCGATCTTGTCGGCGCCGGCTTGATAGCCGTGGTCGACGTGGGCACCGGTGCCTTTTGCCCACCGGCGGTTACCGTCGACGATCGCGCCGACGTGCTTCGGCAGCCTGGCCGGATCTAGACCTTTTGCGAGCCGACGTTCATAGGCTCCGTAGAGCAGATCGCTGACCGCCATGGCGCCAGCGTACGCCGACCGCAGCCGCGGGTGAGCGGGGACGCACCCACGCGTCAGAGATTGGTCTTGGCCACGGCTATCGTTGTCCTATGACCGAATCCAAACCAGACTCCAAACTCGACGAGTTTGGCGAGCGGATTCGCGAAACTGTCGAGGACATAAAACCAAAGCTGCGCGGCTGGTTGCACGCTGCCACTGCTCCCTTGGCGTTGATCTCGTTTCTAGTCCTGCTGGTGTTGACCGAGTCGCGCAATGCTCGGATCGCGGTGGCGATCTTCATGCTCAGCGCCCTGCTGCTGTTTGGCGTCAGCGCGGTCTATCACACGGTTCCGTGGCGCGAAAGCGTCAAGCAGATCCTGCGGCGCCTGGATCACTCGAACATTTTCATCATGATCGCCGGGTCGTATACGCCGTTCAGCATTTTGTTGCTGGACACCAAACAGGCGACGATCCTGCTGACCTTGGTGTGGGGCGGCGCGATTTTGGGCGTGCTGTTCAAGGTGTTTTGGCTAAGCGCGCCACGTTGGGTTTACGTGCCGCTGTACTTGGCGCTCGGTTGGGCCGCGCTGATCTACCTACCCGATTTCTACGTCACCGCCACGACAGCCGAGTTCGCCATGTTGTCCATCGGCGGCTTGCTTTACACAATCGGTGCGCTGGTCTACGGGTTCAAGTGGCCCGACCCGAATCCGAAGTGGTTCGGCTATCACGAGGTGTTTCACGCCTTCACTATCGCGGCCTTCATCGTGCACTACATCGGCGTGAGCCTGCTGGTCTACAGCTCCAACTAGCCAACTAGTTTTGCCGGGTCGGTGACCGGTAGCGAACACACGAAATCGCGACACACATAGGCCGTAGGTTTACCCTCGATTGCGGTGCGCCCTGCTAGTAGCGGCACTTCGCTTGCAGATTCGCTTGCCACCACGACCGCGCCCGGCGTGGTTAGCGCAAGCGCCGCCCGGTGCATTGGCCCGCCCACCTCGCCCACTACCGCGACTTCGGCCGGGCCGGCTAGGACTGCTTCGGCCGCGGCAAGCGTCCAACCGGCGAACCGAGGTGCGCCGGTGGCGATATCAGCGGCTTGTTCAATTCCGGCCACCGCCGCTTCGCGGTAGCGGTGTTCGCCGGTGACTGCCGCCAGGGCGAGTAGTCCGTGAACGGCGGCCGCCGAGCCGGACGGGACGGCGTTATCGGTCAGGTCTCGCGGGCGAACTAGCAGCTCTTCGGCGTCGCTGGCGGTGTCGAACCAGCCGCCGGTTTCGGCAGTGAATTTGGCTTCGATTTGGTCAGCGAGGTGGCGAGCGCGGTCTAGCCAGACTGGGTCGCCGGTTGCGCCAAGGACGGCCACAAACGCTTCGAGTCCGGCGCCGTAGTCTTCTAAGACGGCGGCGTTTTGGGACCGCTCACCGGCAAGTGACGTGCGCACGAAACCGGGTTTGATGTGCAGGTTCCACAACAGTTCGGCCGCTTCCTGGCTCGCGGTTGCGAGGTCTGGGCGCTGCAGTAGGATGCCGGTCTCGGCCAGCGCGGTGATCGCGTAGCCGTTCCAGGCGGCCACAACCTTGTCGTCGCGTTCGGGCCGTTCGCGTTTAGCGCGAAACTCCAACAGTTTGGCCTTGATCTGCGCCCAGCGTTGCGGGTCTTCGGGGTCGCTGCGAAGTTGCAGGGTCGACAGGCCCCGTTCGAAGGTGCCGGTTCCGGTGACACCGAGCAGTTCGACTGTCCATGGTGCGTCTTTGGCGCCGAGCACCTTGCTGAGTTGATACGGGCCCCAGACGTAGTAGGTGCCTTCGTGGCCTTCGCTGTCGGCGTCAAACGCCGAGGCGAAGCCGCCTTGTTCGGTGCGAAGTTCGGCCAGGATGAAGTCGGCCGTTTCGTGGCAGATTCGTTCGGCGAGCGGCCGGTGGGCCGAGTCGGCCGGCAGGGAGCGCCACCAGTGCAGGTAGGCCCGCAGCAGCAGGGCGTTGTCGTAGAGCATTTTTTCAAAGTGCGGCACCCGCCAGAACCGGTCGACGCTGTAGCGGGCGAAACCGCCGCCGAGTTGGTCGTAGAGGCCGCCGCGGGCCATCGCTTCGAAAGTTTCGGCGATCACTTCAGCGGCTTGAGCATCATCGGTGCGGTCTTGGTAGCGCAGCAAGAACTCCAGCACCATCGACGGCGGGAACTTCGGGGCGGCGCCAAACCCGCCGGCTTGGCGGTCGGCTTGACTGAGCAGCGTTTGGGCCGCGGTGTCGAGTTCTGCTTGGCCGATCGGGTTCGGTTCACTGGTTTCTTCGGCGGCAAGGAATTGGCGGATCTGGCCGGCCGATTCGAGTACTTGGGCACGCCGGTTCTGCCACGCGTCAGCGAGCGCTTGCAGGATTTGGGTGAACGCCGGATGGTTGCCGCGCGGCTCGGGCGGAAAGTAGGTACCGGCGAAGAACGGCTCACCTTCGGGGGTGAGCACGCAGGTCATCGGCCAGCCGCCCTGCCCCGTCATCGCTTGGGTGGCGCGCATGTAGACCGCGTCGATGTCTGGTCGTTCCTCGCGGTCGACCTTGATGTTGATGAAGTGCTCGTTCATGTACGCCGCGGTCGCCGCGTCCTCGAACGACTCGTGAGCCATCACGTGGCACCAGTGGCAGGCAGCGTAGCCGACGCTCAGCAAGATCGGCTTGTCTTGGTCTTTGGCCGCCGCCAGCGCCTCTGGCCCCCACTGC
>JAPXRA010000168.1:0-4502 GCA_033813795.1 Aeromicrobium sp.
GCGCGCAAGCGCGTGCTCGAGGTGTGCAGCGTGTACGGGAAGTAGGTGACTTCGGCCCCGACTTCAGCCATGGCCGCTTCCAAACGGTCGCCTTTGGCCGATCCGCGCCAGTCGTCACCTTTGAAAATGACATCAAAATTTCGATCGCGCCAAGCGTGGCGCTTGTCTTCGCTGTGATCGACGATCACTTCATCGACGAATCGAAGAGACTGCACGATTTCGATGCGTTCAGCAAGCGGGACGACTGGTTCGCGGCCCTTGAGCGCCAACACGTACTCGTCGCTGGCTACGCCTACCACTAGGACCGAGCAATGCTCGCGTGCACGCCGAAGCAAATTGAGGTGTCCAACATGGAACATGTCGAATACGCCACTGGCGTAGCCAACAGAATGCATCAGTTCACCAAGCGCCCTTACGGCTGAGCACTACGCCCAGGGTGCGCGCCATGATCGAAAGATCCATCTTCAGGTTCCAGTTGTTGACGTACATCAGATCCAGTCGGATGGACTCGTCCCACGAAAGAGTGGACCGGCCACTGACTTGCCAAAGCCCGGTCATGCCCGGCTTGACGTGAAGCCGACGCCACACCCATTGGCTGTACTGGGAGGTCTCGGACTCTAGGGCAGGCCGTGGGCCAACCAAGGCCATATCGCCAAGCAGGACGTTGAACAGTTGCGGCAGTTCGTCGAGTGAAGTCTGACGCAAGATGCGACCAAACTTGGTCACCCGCGGATCTTGGGTCATCTTGAACAGTGGGCCGGAGCCTTCATTCAGCCCGACCAAATCATCGACCTGCTCATCGGCGCCTTCGCACATGGTGCGGAACTTGTATATCGCGAACGGGACGCCGTCCTTGCCGGTGCGCTCTTGACGGTAGATCACCGGTCCACGCGAATCGAGTTTGATGCCCAAGGCGATCAACGCCATTAGCGGCGCGCCGAGGATTAGGGCGAACAGCGCAAACGCACGATCGAAGAACGCCTTGACCGCGTGCGAAAGCATGTGGCTGTTTGGCGGATCGAGCGCCAGCGCCAGCTGATCGCCAACCCGGGTCGGGCGAACGAACTCGACGTAGTCGTTCATATCGGTCAGAACCAGGCATTCGATCTCGGCGCGCTGCAAACCCCAAGCCAAGTGGCGAAGCGATGGATCACTGAGCGCTTGCTCTGCGGTGATAACAACGCGAGCGCCGCGCATCGTGCGTAGCATCCGGGGCACATCGCGGACAACCGAATTAACCGTGGCGCTGCCGACCGGGATCGTCGAGTCCCAGGTGCATCGACCTACCACGACAAGATCGGGGCGGTCATCCCAACGAACTTCGAGGCGGCTTACTGCGTCGGCCGGGCCAACCAGCAGGGTAGGAACTCGCCGGAAAATCGTGCGGTGCACCAGCGCCGAAAGCACCATCAGCACCGCAGCCACGCTCAAGACGATGACGGTTTGGCGCACCTGGATTGAAAGCGAGCCTACGAAGACGATAGAAGCCAAGGCGCCGAGCGCCAAGACGGTGATGAGCCGCTTGGCCGGGCGAAGTGAGCCAGCTCGTTCATAGGCGGGCAGTGCTGCATAACTAAATCCGAGCCAACCGGTGACAGCAAGTACCAACAAGGTAAGGGCTTGGGGATCCATTCCGATGACGATCCCGGACACGAGTGCGCCAACGACGACTACAACGTTGCCGATAACGCCCTGGCGAACCAGAGCGTCGATTGACGAGCGACTGGTCGGGATTCCGGTGAATTCACGCTGAACCGACGGAGTTCCCAATCCATCCTCATGTGCAACCGGTTCAACCAGTCGCAGCGAATGGATGGAGTCATCGCGCCCATCTACAGCTGAAGTCATACCCACCCTCCAATGCGGCAGTCCAATCAGCGAAATCCCCTTCGCCCCAACGACCGACTGCCTGCCGTCTGTAATTGCATCTTCCGAGAGCCCGCCTAGCACTCAGCGATACGTTTCCCCACGAATCGCCAAAAACTCGCTTCTTTCGGTGCTCTCCCTCGCCGAATCCCACTTCGACGGACACCGACGCCCACAGCGTCTCTGCATTAGTTGAAAACTAGGCCATTTGGCATAGTTCTGTCTGGCTATTTGAGAAATTCGACGATGTGATGCCCATTGCACTCATCTAGCCACGAATTCAGTTGTCCAAAACTACTGTTCCCACTGTTTCAGTAGTAACGCAAAGTGTAACCTGATGTTTCTGTGACACGCAACCGGCCTTTTTGCGGACTACGGCGCGGCTCACGGAAGGTCATCGAACGACCAGGTGGTGCCCTCACGGACCACGCGCGCGGGCGTGCCGGCTACCACCACTCGGTCTGGCACCTTTTGCCCCCGCACCACCGATCGCATTGCCACGCAGACGTCGTCTCCGATTTGCACATGCCCCGAAACCACCGCTTCACGACACAGCCAAACGTGATGGCCGAGAACAATGCGTGCACCGAACGGGTTGATCCGCACACCGGTCTCGAAGTCTTGCAGTCGGTGCATGTCGTCGGTGGCTAGGTAGACGCCAGCTGCCCAAAGTTGGTCACCGGCGGCCACAATGCTGCCGCCGTTTCGCGCATCGATCATCGGCGTGCGTGTGGCGACTACTGGACCATGCAAAACAATGGTTGAGTCCGGGCCACAGTAGATCTCACCAGCGGTCAAGATCACCTTCTCGTCTAGAAAAACCGTGGCATTGTCGCCACCCAAGAGCATCGAGGACAGGTGTTCCATCGGGCTACCGATTACCAGCAGCGCATTTCGAAAGTAGTAAGTCGTCAAGTCAGTGATGACTTTGTCGGGCAAACTGGCACCCGGCGCCACGTAAAGCGCGTTCCCAAGATCGTCCCACCAACTGGGCAAGTCCCCGCCGATTAGCCGCCAGTCGACGTCGTCCAGGCGCGCTGCTTCGACGCCGGCAGCCAACAGACGTTGCCGGTGTTTCGCCGACAGTTTGGTTTCGGTTCGGTCTAGGTCAGTCCAGCGCACGGGCACATCCTCGCAGACACTCGCGAGCCGAGTTCAGTGGTCAACCAAAAAGTTGGGCCCCGAGGCAATTGCCTCGGGGCCCAACTGAACTTCTTTGGGATCTAGCTTCGGGTCAGAAGCCCATTCCGCCCATTCCGCCCATGTCGCCCATGTCGGGGGCGCCGGCGGCCGCGGCTGGCTCTGGCTTGTCGGCCACAACCGCCTCGGTGGTCAGGAACAGCGCCGCGATCGAGGCTGCGTTCTGCAGCGCCGAACGGGTAACCTTCGCCGGATCGATGATGCCAGCGGCGATCATGTCGACGTATTCGCCAGTGGCGGCGTTCAAGCCGAAGCCCGCCTCGAGGTTCGCTACCTTCTCGGCGACAACTCCGCCTTCAAGTCCGGCGTTAACGGCGATCTGACGCAACGGAGCCGAAGTCGCCAAGCGAACGATGTTCGCGCCGGTGGCTTCGTCGCCGGTCAGTTCGAGCTTCTCGAACACTGCGGCCGTGGCCTGGACCAAAGCAACACCGCCACCGGGGACGATGCCCTCGTCGACTGCTGCCTTGGCGTTGCGGACCGCGTCTTCGATCCGGTGCTTGAGTTCCTTGAGCTCAACCTCGGTGGCTGCGCCGACCTTGATCACTGCCACGCCGCCGGCGAGCTTGGCCAAGCGCTCCTGCAGTTTCTCGCGGTCGTAGTCCGAATCGCTGTTCTCAATCTCGGCCTTGATCTGAGCAACCCGACCAGCGATCTGGTCCTCGTCGCCAGCACCCTCAACGATCGTGGTCTCGTCCTTGGAGGTGACCACCTTGCGGGCGGTGCCCAGTAGGGTCAGGTCGGCAGTTTCGAGGCTGAGGCCAACTTCTTCGCTGATTACTTCGCCGCCGGTCAAGATGGCGATATCGGTCAGCATGGCCTTACGGCGATCGCCGAAGCCTGGCGCCTTGATCGCAACCGACTTGAACGTGCCCTTGAGCTTGTTGACGATCAAAGTGGCGAGCGCTTCGCCTTCAACGTCTTCGGCGATGATGACCAGCGGCTTGCCGGTCTGCATGACCTTCTCCAACACCGGAACCATGTCCTTGACGGTGCTGATCTTGCTGTTGACGATCAGGATGTACGGATCTTCAAGAACCGTCTCCATCCGCTCTGGATCGGTAACGAAGTAGCCCGACAGGTGACCCTTGTCGAAGCGCATGCCTTCGGTGAGCTCCAAGTCGAGGCCGAAGGTGTTCGACTCCTCGACGGTGATGACGCCTTCCTTGCCAACCTTGTCCATCGCCTCAGCGATGATCTGGCCGACTTCGGTGTTGGCTGCAGAGATCGACGCGGTCGATGCGATCTGCTCTTTGGTCTCAACGTCCTTGGCCATGCCGAGCAACTGGGCGCTGATCGCCTCAACCGCAGCCTCGATGCCCTTCTTCAGGCCCATCGGGTTGGCGCCGGCGGCGACGTTGCGTAGGCCTTCGCGCACGAGCGCCTGAGCCAGAACTGTTGCAGTGGTGGTGCCGTCGCCAGCGACGTCGTCAGTC
>JAPXRA010000169.1:0-4470 GCA_033813795.1 Aeromicrobium sp.
CCGACTCATCTCCTAAGTGACCCCCACACATTTAGGAGACTGAAATGAGAACCAGCCATCGAGCGCTCGGCGTTCTAAGTATCGGAGTGCTTTTGGCGGCCTCCGTGGTCGCCCCAGCCCAGGCCGACGACCTAAACGTTCCTCCATCTCGCTCTATCGTTGGTTCGACCAACACCGGACTTTCTGGCCCATTGGCCATCGAGATCGGGCCGAATGGAAAAACCTACGTTACGAACTTTGCTTCCAATTCGATCTCGGTCTTTGCTAGCAACGCAAACGGTGACGTCGCCCCCCAACGAAGGATCAGCGGACCGACTTCGACCTTGACCAATCCGCGATACCTCGACGTCGACAAATCCGGCTACATCTGGGTGCCAGATGACACCAAGGTGAAGTCCTTTGCCCCGACCGCAAACGGAGATGTCGCCCCGGCGAGCTCCTTCGAAACTGGAATGAATACCTTCGGACTTGCGATCGCGCCGAACGGCAAAATCTTCGTGGGCGACAGCGGCACGATCAAGCGGTTTAGCCCGTCGGCCACGGGCCCGGCCAGCGTCGAACGCACCATCACCGGCGCGCCTCTAAGCGATGTTCGCGCAATGGATGTCGACCGGCACGGAAGAGTCTGGGTGGCCAACGGCTTCGACAAGTCGGTGCTAGCGATTGACCCCAACTCTTCTGGCTCGCCCACTGTTCTGCGCCAAATCAAAGGGTCGAACACCGGAATCACCCACGTCGACGACGTCGCTGTCGATCGGGCCGGGCGAATCTACATCGTTGACGAGTTCAGCAAGACGGTTCGAGTCTTTGCCTCAAACGCAAACGGCAACGTTGAGCCGATCAAGGTGCTTGGCGGGCCAGCCACCGGCCTCGCGCAGCCGGCGGGCATCGCGGTTCGTGACAACCTAGAGATCTTGGTTGCCAATTACGGCTCGAACGCGGTCTTGACCTTCAACCGACTGTTTGCGATCGAACCGTCAGCGCCGCGCAGCCTGAAGGTCTCTGGCTCTAGCAAGTCGGCCAACCGAACGATCAGTTGGAAGTCGCCATCGGCTAACGGCGGCGCCGCAATCACCCAGTACCGGATCGTGGTCAAGAAGGGTTCTAAGACCTTGGTGACCAAAACCGTCAGCGGTTCAACCCGCTCCTACACCGTCAATCGGTCCAAGCTGCGAAACGGCACCAACAAGGTGTTGATCCACGCGAAGAACTCCGCCGGTTGGGGTAAGACGTCCACCAAGACCTTCCAAGTGAAGAAGTAGCCGCCGACTTAGACGAGCTTGGTCATCCAGCCGTACTTGTCATCAGCGCGACCGTATTGAATGTCCACTAGGGCTTTACGGATCGCGCTGGTGACAGGTCCGGGCTCCTCGGCACCGCCGACTTCGCCGCCGTCCCATTTGAGTTTGCCCACTGGCGTGACGACCGCGGCGGTGCCGCAGGCGAACACTTCGGTGATCGAACCCGAAGCAACTCCTTCTTGCCACTGGTCGATCGAGACCTTGCGCTCACTGACTTCATGGCCCAGATCGCGGGCCAGCGACAAGATTGAGTCGCGGGTGATGCCCTCGAGGATCGAACCGCTTAGTTCTGGCGTGACGATCGAGCCATCAGCGTGGACGAAGTACAGGTTCATTCCGCCCAGTTCTTCGACCCACTTGTTCTCAACCGAGTCCAAGAACGCCACCTGGGCGCAACCGTTATCGAAGGCTTCCTGCTGCGGCAGCAAACTGGCGGCGTAGTTTCCGCCGCACTTGGCCGACCCGGTGCCGCCGACGGCAGCGCGCGAGTAGGTCTGCGAGAGCCAAATATCGACCGGCTTGATTCCACCGGAGAAGTAGGCCCCTGCTGGCGAAGCGATCACCGAGTAAGTCACGTGATGGCTTGGCCGCACTCCCAGGAACACCTCAGAGGCGAACATAAAGGGGCGCAAGTACAGGCTGCGCTCCTCACCAGTTGGCACCCAAGCGCGATCGGCTTCGATCAGCGAGCGAACCGAACCCAAGAACCACTCAGTCGGCAGTTCGGGCAAGGCCAGGCGCCGAGCCGAGCGCTGCAACCGCAGGGCGTTCTGCTGCGGGCGAAACGACCAGATCGAACCATCGGCGTGCGCGTAAGCCTTGAGACCTTCGAATATCTCTTGGGCGTAGTGCAGCACCGCGGTGGCCGGATCCAACGAGAGCGGCCCATAGGGAACCACTCGGGCGTCATGCCAGTTTTCCGCTGGCGTCCACTCGGCCAAGAACATGTGGTCGGTGAAGTGATTGCCAAAGCCAGGGTCGGCCAGGATCTGATTGCGCTCTTGTTCGGTGCGCGCCTGCTGATTGGGTTCAATCCGAGGCTCGAACGCGGGGGTAGTCATGGCGGACACGATAGTCCTTTCAGAGAGTTTGGGTCAGGGGGCAAGTCAGTTGACTGCTACCTGAGCGGCCACGCGCGCAGCGATGGCCTCCCCCACCTCCTGGGTCGAACGTGCCTCGCCCGAACGGGCAGCGATGTCGGCTTCGACGGCTTCGGTGATCTTGGCAGCTTCGGCGCGGTGGCCGAGGTGGTCGAGCAACAGCCCGGCCGAAAGGATCGCCGCAGTCGGGTCAGCCTTGGACTGCCCGGCGATGTCGGGAGCCGAACCGTGAACCGGCTCGAACATGCTGGGAGCGGTGCGGTCCGGGTTCACGTTGCCACTTGCCGCCAAGCCGATTCCCCCGGTAATGGCAGCAGCCAGGTCGGTCAAGATATCGCCGAACAGGTTGTCGGTGACGATGACATCGAATCGGGCCGGATCGGTCGCCAAGAAAATAGTGGCGGCGTCGACGTGCAGGTAGTCGACGGTGATTTCGGGGAACTCAGCAGCAACCGCATTGACCGTTCGGGTCCACAGGTGGCCAGCGTGAACGAGCACGTTGTTCTTGTGCACGAGCGTGAGTTTCTTGCGCGGACGCGCCTGGGCGCGTGCGAAGGCGTCACGCACGACCCGTTCGACGCCAAAGGCAGTGTTCAGGCTCACTTCGGTCGCCACCTCGTGCGGGGTGCCGACCCGAATTGCTCCACCGTTGCCGACGTAGGGCCCTTCGGTGCCTTCGCGGACCACGACGAAGTCGATCTCGCCGGGGTTGGCCAGCGGCGTCGGCACGCCCGGGAACAACTTGGACGGGCGCAAGTTGACGTAGTGATCGAGTTCGAAGCGCAGCCGCAGCAACAGGCCACGCTCGAGCACGCCGGAAGGAACTGATGGGTCGCCGACCGCACCGAGCAAGATGGCGTCGTGTTGCCGGATTTCGGCGAGCACCGAATCGGGCAAAACCTCGCCAGTCTCGTGCCACCGCTTTGCACCTAGGTCATAGGCGGTCTGGGTGAACGAAATCCCCGAGTCCGCAGCAATTACATCGAGGACTTTGAGGGCTTCGGCGGTGACTTCGGGGCCGATGCCGTCACCGGCAACGATCGCGAGCGAGTAGGTGCTGGTCATGCCAGCAATCCTACGCCGCACATCTCAGATGCTGAAACTCAGATCCCACGATCTGGTCAGTTGTCTTCGGGTTCGAGGTCGAAGTCGTCATCCTCGTCGCGCAAGTGTGCTGGACCCCATTCGGCGGTCAAGGTGGGTTCAAACATTTTGGTGCTCCTCTGAAATGGATTTGAATCAATCGCGAGTTTCAGCTGAACTGACGAACTGCAATGCCCGGTCAATGGACCGTGTTGGCGACGGGTGAGTCGCGGTTTTCAGAGGAGGGAGCCAGGTTATGGCTCGAATGCATCTGCGGCAGAGCGTCAGGCCAACGCTAAAACTCCGCGGCAGGTATGGGCCTTTTAGGACCTGCCGCGGCAAGCTACTACAACGAGTTGCTTCCGCACCCCTGTAGGTTACACCAGATTTGCGTCTGTCTCACCGGTTGGTCGCGCGACTTCGTCACATCGTGTCGTGGAACACTTGACGAATGAGTGCTCCGACCGAGGTCCCTGAACTGGTTGCCCGCACCCTCGACCTATCGCGCAGGCGCGGCTTCATCACCTCGACCCGCAGCGAAACCGGCCGGCTTTTAGCCGCGCTGGCCGCCTCGCGTTCTGGCACACTCGCCGAACTTGGCACCGGTTGTGGCGTCGGCTCAGCCTGGCTTTCCAGCGGAGCGGCCAAAGGAACCCAGATCGTCACCGCCGAATTGGACCCGGACCTAGCCAAAGACGTCTCGCAGATCTTCGCCGATGCTGAGAACGTCGAAGTCACCAGTGGCGACTGGCAGGTGCTGGAACAGTACGCGCCGTTCTCACTGCTATTTGTCGATGTTCGCGAGGTGATGGAGTCGATCGACTTGCTCGCCGACTTGCTCGAACCGGGTGGAATCGCTGTCCTGGACGACTTCGTGCCATCGCAGTTTTGGCCGCCGATCGTCGACGGCCAAGTCGATACGGTGCGCGAACAGTGGCTGACCGACGAGCGGTTCGCCGCCGTTGAACTGCTGATCGACCCAGACG
>JAPXRA010000170.1:0-4462 GCA_033813795.1 Aeromicrobium sp.
GAGAAGAGTTCTTCTTGCTCGGGGCTCTGCTCGACGTGCTTTTCAGCCGGAATCTCCGGTGCCGATTCGTCGTAGACGACTACTTCGTCATCGGGGTCGGTGGCGTCACCAGATTCCGGATGTGGTTCGGCGTGCGGCGCACTCGTCTCGGCGACCGGCTCGGCGGCTGGCGTGTCGAGGACTGACTCCTCGGCCGCCGGCTCCTCTGCCTCCGGCTCGGGGGCCACTTCGGCTGCAGGTTCCGGTTGGCCACGTTTGACCGATTCGAGCAGCAACTGGGCCACATCGAGGACCTCGACGTTTAGTAGCGACTCGTCCTCGGACTGGCGCAGGGTGAGTCCGTCCGAAAGCATGACCCGGCAGAACGGGCAGCCAACGGCGATCTTCTCGGCGCCGGTACCGATTGCTTCATCGGTGCGGTTGACGTTGATCCGCGAACCGAGGGTCTCTTCCATCCACATCCGGGCACCGCCGGCGCCACAGCAGAACGAACGCTCGTTGCTGCGTTCCATTTCCACGTACTCAGCGCCGGTGGCGCCGACTAGTTCACGCGGCGGGGTGTAGACCTGATTGTGGCGACCAAGGAAGCACGGGTCGTGGTAGGTGACCTTCTGGGCCTCGTCGGCCGGCGGCGCGATCGGCTTGAGTTTGCCTTCGCGCACCAGTCGGTTCAACAACTGGGTGTGGTGAACGACCTCAAGTTCAAGGCCGAACTCCTTATACTCGTTCTTCAGCGTGTTGAAGCAGTGCGCGCAAGTCGAAACGACCTGCTTGACCTTCATCTCTTCGAATACGGCGACGTTCTCCATCGCGAGTTGCTTGAACACGATCTCGTTACCAGCGCGACGGGCCGGGTCACCGGTGCAGGTCTCGCCATCGCCCAATACGGCGAAGTCCACGCCCGCGATATTCAGCAGTTCGGCAACGGCCTGAGTGGTCTTCTTCGCGCGGTCCTCGTAGGCACCGGCGCAACCGACCCAGAACAGCCAGTCAACTTCGTCGAGCGACTCCACGTCGACGCCGACCTGCTTGACCTCAAAGTCAAGGCCTTCGGTCCACTTCGTACGGTCGCGCGGGTTCATGCCCCACGGATTGCCCTTGCGCTCTAGACCCTTGAAAATGTTGTTCAATTCGCCCGGGAAGTTCGACTCTACGAGCACCTGGAATCGGCGCATGTTGTCGATGTGGTCGACGTGTTCGATGTCGACCGGGCATTGCTGGACGCAGGCGCCACAGTTGGTGCACGACCACAGCACGTCCGGGTCGATTACGCCGAATAGGTCTTCGCTGCCGATTAGTGGGCGCTCGAGTTCGCGCTGTTGGGCTTCGGTGAGCGTGGCCGGATCGGCATCGAGCAGTGGAATCTTGGCGTAGGCGTGCTCGCGCAGCCCCATCATCAGCAGTTTCGGGCTGAGCGGCTTCTCGGTATTCCAAGCCGGACACTGGCTCTGGCAACGACCACACTCGGTGCAGGTGGTGAAGTCCAGCAGGCCCTTCCAACTGAAGTCTTCGACCTTGCCGACGCCGAGCTTCTCGAACTCTTCTTCGTCGAGATCTTCCATCGTTTCAAGGTCAAGCGGGGCGCCGCCGACGTAGAGCGGCACGAGCGCGCCGAGCGCGGTGCTGCCGTCGGCTTCGCGCTTGAAGTAGATGTTGAACCAAGCGGTGAACCGGTGCCAAGCCACACCCATGGTGAGGTTCTTGCCGATCACCATCAGCCAGACCGTGGCCGAAAGGACCTTGATCAGTGCGATGATCGTGATCGCGATTTCGAGGCCCTGCTCATCGAGGCCAGACCAAAGGGTAGAGCCAACCCAGCTCGTGGTGGGGAAGTGCAGGGTGCTGCCGTGGTGGTCCCCGGCCAGGTGCATTAGCTGGTATTCGGCGCCGCGAATCAAGATGCCGGCGGCACACTCAAGCGCCACCATCGACTCGACGAAGTAAGCCTGGCCGAACCGCGACCCGTAAAAGCGGCTCTTCTCGCCGAGCTTGCGCGGGTGGTTCTTTTGGCGAACCCAGATCAATACGGCGATACCGATCAAACCAAGCCAAGCGATCGCTTCGCTAATCCACTCGAACAAGAAGAAGTGGCCGATGATCGGCAGCACTAGGTGCGGATTCCACACCTGCAGGTAGCCGGTGGCGACGGCGGAACTGAGGATCAAGAAGCTGAAGAAGATCGCCCAGTGCATGATGCCGATCCAGTGCCACTGCAACATGCGGGTGTGGCCGAGTGTTTCGACCAGCATGTTCTTGAGTCGGCGTTTGGGGTCTTCAGTGCGGCCATAGGCGGGTCCGCCAGCGCGGATGACGCCTAGCATTCGCTTGATTCCAGGTGCTAGGAAGTACACCGCCAGCGCTGTGGCGACCAGTGTGGTCACTCCAGCGAACACGTTGATCGGGTGCATGCTTGATCCTCTCGCGGTAAAACCGTTGGAATGACCCTAATGCGCCGACTTTTGTCTCGCGGAGTTAGGCAAACCAAATGTTCCCGGCAATGTTACCTGCCAGTAGCTCCGGGTGTGTGCGCTACCTGCGGTGTCCTCTTCTATTGTGCGCCGAGGTAAGCCAAGGCCTGCTGCATAAGTAGACCTCGGCCGCCTTCGAGTTCGGCGAGAATTTCCGCACTTGCGGCTTCTTGCGGTGTCAGCCAAGTCAGTTCGAGTGCGTCTTGACGCGGATCGCATTCGCCGGTCACGGCCACGACATATGCCAACGCCACTGCATGCTGACGCTCGTCATAGAGCGGGGTTATCCCCGGCAGTTGGAAGTACTCCGCAATCGTGAACGGCGCAATGTTCGCCGGCAACTGTGGGAAAGCAGTCGGTCCGAGGTCCTTCTCGATGTTTCGCATGAGTGCTGACCGGATCGTCTCGCCAAGCAAAACCCGGCCCGAGACGAATGAGCGTGTCAATGCACCTGTGGTTGCCGAACCGCGCAACAGCACGCCGATCGCCTCGACCTGGCCGAGGCTGTCGAGGCGGACCGGGATTGCTTCGACATAAAGAATCGGCACCCGTGATCTGGTTTCTTCGAGTTGGAACTCAGAGAGCCAGCCGGGGTTTGGGTCAGGGGTGCGCACTGCGGGCATGGCTCCATTGTGGGCGACCCGACCCGGTTTCGCGTGGATCGCCTTGCCGCGGGGCGGCATTTCGGCAAATTTTCACAAAGGAGGCCTTGTCACTGTGAGTTACACCACTTAGGGTTGGCCCCAGTCTGTTCATTCTCAGGGCCGCTTGGGGGCGACCGTGAACGGGCGAGCAACGTGATTTTTAGGGGAACACACGTGACTACTTTGGGCAGAAGTCCTAAATTCCGGCTGTCTGCCGGCTTAGTTTTCGGAACCTTGGTCGCAAGCAGCGCGCTCGTAATGGCGACGTCCACGAGTGCCACCGCAGCGAGTGTCACTCTTGAGAAGAGTTTCAATTACCAGTGCAACGTCACTGCCGATAGTTTGAACTTGCGTACTCACACGGTCTCGGTGGACGTCAAGACAACGGTGCCGAAGGAGGGCGCCCGTGGACAGGTTGTTCCCCAAGCGCCGGTCTCGATAGCTTTGACCATGCCGGAGAGATTGCGGTCTTCGGTCGTGGATCTGTTGGCGGGTGTTTCGGCTTATGGCGGTTCGACCGATTCGGCAGTGACAATCACCACTGCTGGCTACACCAGTTCGGTTTTAGTTCCTAACCTGTCGGCGCCATCGACGCCGATCCCGCAAGAAGTGAACGAGCCTTGGTCGGTTGCGACTTCGGGCCTGACTCCGGCGATCACGATTCCTGACTATGCCGTAGGCACGGTCGAACTGGGCATGCCGAGTTCCTTCAAAATCTCGGGCACCATCGTCGACATCGACAACCTAGACATTGATTCGACGTGGACCTGTAGTAGTTCTGGTGACCTAGCGTTGGGGTCGATCGAGGTAATTGACGACGGTTCGACGCCAAGCCCGACACCGTCGCCCACGACTGCGGTCCCGCCGGTAGACCCGCCGACGACTGCGCCGCCGACGACTTTGCCGCCAACGACTCCGGTCCCGCCGGTAGACCCGCCGGAAGATGACGGTTCGAACCGGAGTTTCGACTACCAGTGTTCGGTCAATTCAGGTGGCTTGAACCTTCGATTCCACACGGTTCGAGTGTCGGTTGAGTCGATTGAGCGCGCGGCGGTGAAGCCGGGTCAGAGCATTCCGGAGTCGCCGGCGAAGTTCACGTTCAAGTTCCCCGAGTCGCTTCGGGCTCATACGGTTGATTTGTTCGCCGCGGTGACTGCCGATACGGAGTCGACCGATACTGCCTTGACTGTTGCTACGGCAGGGAAGATCAGTAAGGCGAAGATCGATCGGATTTCTGCGGCTTCGCAGCCGGTTCCTCAGGTTGCGAATGAGCCGTGGCGAATGGCTGCCAGTGGAGTGATTCCGGCGATTAAGGCTCCGAGTTATTCGACCGGTTCTTTGGTGCTGCGG
>JAPXRA010000171.1:0-4397 GCA_033813795.1 Aeromicrobium sp.
TAACAATAGTGATTCTCATTATTGTTAGGCGGGTCGAGCGGGTGGAGTGTCCGGATCCAACTTCGGGCAGAGAGCAGGGCACAGGCCCGGTCGGCCCAGATATGCTCTTGGCATGTCCGGCACCGCCTCGAACGTCGCTTTCACTGAAGCTGGGCGGCGAAAGAGCCGTCCACGCCAACTCGTGCGTGAGCACCTTGATGCGGTCGAGGCGTTTTGCAGCGCCCAGCAGATTCATGACCAGTTGCGAGACCAGGGCGACAAAGTTGGCTTAGCTACGATTTATCGAAACCTGCAGGCCATGGTCGACGCTGGCGAAGTAGATGTGATCCGCAACAACGACGGCGAGATGCTCTACCGCAAATGCGGCGAAGTCCACCATCACCATTTGGTTTGTCGCAGTTGTGGTCAAGCGGTCGAGATCGCTGGTTCGGACGTTGAACGCTGGGCAAGCAAAGCCGCGAGCGATAACGGCTTCATTGAGGTGACCCACACGATCGAACTTTTTGGTCTTTGCGCGAACTGCGGTGAGGAATCCTGATGAAAAACGAAAAGTTGATCCGGTTGCCGATTGACGCTGCCCCTAGCCTCCTTAGCGGGTTTCTACTGTTGACCGCCGCGGCCCTCAACTGGAAGCTCGGCTGGCCGTTGCTTGCTATCGGCGCGGTTGTGATCGTGGTCGGCTCCTTCGCGCTCGCCGCCTTGGACTACAAATGGTCTGCCGTACTAGTCGTCTGGTTAGTTTCGTGCGCCGTCGCGGTGGCGCTTCTCGTTCCTCTTGGAAGTGTGCTTGGGGCGCTCGGGGTGGGAACCCTGTTTAGTTCGGTTGCTTTTGTGTTCTGGCTTGGTATTGCGGCTATTCTGCGAGATTTTTTCGGGTGATTTTGGCACTGTTGGCATGAATCATTGGCCCCAATGCCGTTGGGATACACCTCTATTCGAGCAGTGCCAATAGCAGCGATGCCCAGACCGCTGGCAGGGTCGAAACCCGCTCGCGTTACGTTGGGGTAACAATGCGCTCACGCCATCTGCTGTGAGCCTGTGAGTGAAGGACGCGTAAGTGGAACCCTTGGATTCGAAATTGGTCGACGTCTACGACGAGGTTGTGCGCCGTAACCCCGGTGAGACGGAGTTCCACCAGGCAGTGCAAGAAGTGCTCGCCAGCCTGGGCCCAGTAGTTTCCAAGCACCCCCAATACGCCAACGCGAACATCATCCGCACGCTTTGCGAACCAGAGCGTCAAATCATCTTCCGGGTGCCGTGGGTAAACGACCAAGGCGGCGTTGAGGTCAACCGCGGCTTCCGAGTTGAGTTCAACTCGGCGCTCGGCCCGTTCAAGGGCGGGCTGCGTTTCCACCCGAGCGTCTACTTGGGCATCGTGAAGTTCCTCGGCTTTGAGCAAATCTTCAAGAACGCCCTGACCGGAATGCCAATCGGCGGCGGCAAGGGCGGCTCGGACTTCGATCCCAAGGGCAAGTCCGACGGCGAGATCATGCGCTTTTGTCAGTCGTTTATGACTGAGCTCTACCGCCACATCGGCGAATACACCGACGTGCCCGCTGGCGACATCGGCGTTGGCGGCCGCGAAATCGGCTACCTGTTCGGCCAGTACAAGCGGATCACCAACCGTTACGAGTCCGGCGTCTTGACCGGCAAGGCGATCGCTTGGGGTGGTTCGCAGGTGCGCACCGAAGCCACCGGCTACGGCACCGTCTTTTTCGTGGACGAGATGCTCAAAGCCAAATCCCAGAGCCTCGACGGCAAACGAGTCGTGGTCTCGGGCTCGGGCAACGTGGCGACCTATGCGATCGAGAAGGTCCACCAACTCGGCGGCACCGTCGTGGCCTGCTCCGATTCAGGCGGCTACGTCGTAGACGAGGCTGGCATCGACCTTGAGGCCTTGATCGACATCAAGCAGGTCAAGCGTGGCCGGATGTCTGACTACACCTCTTACCGCAGCGGGGCCACCTACGTGGCCGGCGGCAGCATCTGGGACGTCAACTGTGACGTTGCCTTGCCATGCGCGACCCAGAACGAACTCGACGGTGACGCGGCGCTGACCTTGGTCAAGGGCGGTTGCACGGTGGTGGCCGAAGGCGCGAACATGCCCTCTACGCCAGAAGCGATCAAGGTGTTCACTTCGGCCGGTGTGGCTTTCGCGCCGGGCAAGGCGGCCAACGCCGGTGGCGTGGCAACAAGTGCGCTGGAAATGCAGCAGAACGCCTCGCGCGACAGTTGGTCGTTCGAGCACACCGAGGAGCGCCTCGGCAAGATCATGCGCGGCATCCACCACACCTGCTTGGCCACCGCCGAGGAGTACGACCGCCCCGGTGACTACATCGCCGGTGCGAACATCTCGGGCTTCACCCACGTGGCCGACGCGATGCTGGCGCTGGGCGTCATCTGAGTTTCGTCCCGAAGTACCCGGCCTAAAACTCGGGGGTGACCCGCGTCACAATCTATGTTACATTCACAGTGTCACATTGTGTTCACTGGGGAGTAGCGATGACGATTCTGCAAAACGGGGCCGCGGAGGACTTCCGCAAAACGATCGACGCCGACGCTGAGTTAGAGCGACTGCTCGACTCGGCTGCGGTGCTTTCCTATGACCCCGATCGCGAGATCGACTGGGATGCGCCGCTGGACCAGACCAAGTACGGGCTGAACCCGCAATGGTCGACGCTTTATGGCACCCGGCTGTGGGACGAGATGACCGAGCAGCAGCGGATCGACCTGACCCGCCACGAGGTCGGCTCAATCATGAGCACCGGCATCTGGTTCGAGACCATGCTGCAGTCGATGGTGCTTCGCTCGCAGTACTCGGCTGACTACGGCGATCCGGAGTTCCGGTTTGCGCTGGTTGAAATCGCCGATGAGTGCCGCCACTCACTGATGTTCTCCAAGACCTGCAGCAAGCTCGGTGTGCCGCATTACCGGCCAAGGCGGCTCTTTCACGAACTTGCCCGCGGCTACCGGATGATGGCAAACGGTGAAATGTCCTATGCGGCGATCCTGGTCGCTGAAGAAGTGCTTGACGTGATGCAGCGCGACTGGATGCGCGGCGAGGACGTGCTTGAGGAAGTACGGATCTCCTCGAAGATCCACGTGGTCGAAGAGGCCCGGCACATGAAGTTTGCCCGGATCCAGATCAAGGAATATCTCGACGGCGTCAGCAAGCCGCGTCGCCACTTCGCCGCGTTCTCGGTGGCGATCGTGGCCGCGATCATCGTCGACTCACTGGTGAACAAGAAGGTTTACGCCAACGTTGGGCTTAACCCCGAGCGGGCCATTGCCGAGGCAAAGTCGAATCTGCACCACCAGAACCTGATGCGGATGAGTTGCGTCCACCTAATGGATTTCTTGTCCGAGGTCGGCCTGCTGACCCCTGCGGCGATGCGGATCTACCGCACCGTCCACATGCTCTGAGAGATCGGGAACCAAACCTGTGGCCTACGCCATCACTCAGTCCTGCTGCAAAGACACTTCCTGTGTTTCGGTTTGCCCAGTCGACTGCATCCATCCAACCCCTGACGAGCCGGACTTCGGCACCGCAGAAATCCTCTACATCGACCCGCGAGCCTGCATCGACTGTGGCGCGTGCGCCGACGCCTGCCCGGTGTCGGCGGCCAAACCGGTGAGCAGTTTGCTAGGCCGAGACCAGGTGTTCGCTGAACTGAACGAGGCCTACTTCCAGCGGCACCCGTCGCGGTTGAACCCCAGATCCTTCACCTGGGACGAGATGGGCGGCGACTTGGAGCGGCCGCTGTCGGTCGCGGTGGTTGGTACCGGCCCGGCCGCTTCCTATGCGGCTCGCCAACTCCTGCTGGGTACCGACGCCAAAGTCACCATGATCGACAAACTGCCGGTCCCGGGCGGACTGGTGCGTGGGGGAGTGGCGCCAGACCACCTTGAGACCAAGCTGTTTCAAGGCATCTTCCACTGGGCGTACAAGCATCCGCGCACCTCGATGGTGATGAATGTGGAGGTCGGCCGAGACGTCAGCCACGAGGACTTACTGCGGTTCCACGACGTGGTGATTTACGGCGTCGGGGCGCGCAAGGACCGCGAACTGGGAGTTCCGGGCGAACAGACGCCGGGCGTACTGGCCGGGCCGGACGTCGTCGGCTGGTACAACGGTGCGCCGCAGTTTGCCGCCGATTCGGTTCAGATCCGTGGCGATCGGGTGGTGATCGTCGGCAACGGTAACGTGGCCCTGGACCTAGCGCGACTGCTGCTCAGCGACGCCGGTGAGCTCGCTCGCACCGATATGGCAGACCACGCTATTGGCGAGTTCGCCAAGGCACAGGTTCGCGAAGTGGTTCTGCTTGGCCGCCGTGGCCCGGACGCGGCCGCCTTCACCCGCCCTGAGTTGCTCACCATGCCAGCGGGAATCGACGTGG
>JAPXRA010000172.1:0-4244 GCA_033813795.1 Aeromicrobium sp.
TTGGCGTTGGGTGTGCACCCGCAACTGCACGGCCGCTGGCTCGGCGACGCGATCGAGACGCCCGAGACGGTCGGTTTAGGAATCGCAACCGCCACTGACAGGGGGCTGATGGTTCCAGTCGTGGCGGAGGCCGATCGGTTGAGTTTGGTAGAGCTTGGAGTCGCAATCGCTGACTTGGTCGCGACCGCCCGGGCCGGGAAACTACAGCCTTCCCAGATGGCTGGCGGCACCTTCACGCTGACGAATGTTGGGGTCTTTGGCGTCGATGGCGGCACCCCGATTTTGCCGCCTGGTCAGACCGGCATCATGTCGTTGGGTCAGGTCTCGCGCCAACCGTGGGTGGTGGAGGAAGTCGTTGTTCCGCGTTGGGTGACTACCTTGGCGGTGACTTTCGATCACCGCGTGGTCGACGGCGAGCAGGCGTCGAAGTTCCTGCGGGATGTGGCCGACATTTTGCACGATCCGGCGCTGGCGGTGGCGTTTTAGCCGCGCAGTTGGGTTTGGCGCCGCGAACTAGGATGGGCCGGTGACCCCCTTGGACCAGACCCCGCGCCGCGCTTGGCTGGTTTGGGGAGTTGGTCTGGCTGCCTACTTCGTGGCAGTTTTCCACCGTTCCTCGCTCGCGGTGGCCGGCTTGGCCGCGGCCGAGCGGTTCGAGATCAGTGCCGCCCAACTCTCGACCTTCGTGATGTTGCAGTTGTTGGTATACGCGGGCATGCAGATTCCGGTTGGTCTGCTGGTTGATCGATTCGGTCCCAGACGGGTGATTCTCGTCGGGGCGGTGATCTTGACCCTGGCTCAGGCTGGGTTTGCGTTCGCGGATTCGTTCGCCACAGCCCTTATTGCGCGAGCCTTCGTCGGCGTCGGCGATGCAATGACCTTCGTGTGTTTGCTACGACTGGTCAACTCGTGGTTCGCGGTTCGCGCGATTTCCCAAGTGACCCTGGTGACTGGCCCGGTCGGCCAACTCGGCGCGGTGTTGGCAGCAACCCCAATGACTATTGCTTTGGCGAGCGTCGGCTGGACGCGCGCTTACCTCATTTCGGCTGCGGTCGGCGCGGTGGTGACGGTGGCGGTGCTGTTCTTCGTGCACGATGAGCCCGGCACGAAATCGGTTCGTGGGCCGGCGCTTTCTTGGGTGAACATTCGCAAGAGTTTGGCGGCGTCTTGGGCTCAGCCGGGCACTCGGTTGGGTTTTTGGGTGCACTTCAGCACCCAATTCAGCGCTACCGTGCTTGGCCTGCTTTGGGGCTTCCCCTACTTCGTGGAGGGCGAGCACAAGTCGGCCGAGTTCGCTGGTGTGCTGTTGTCGATCGCGGTGGTTGCGGTCGTCGTTTCTGGCCCGATCCTGGGCCGGTTGATCGTGGTCTACCCGTGGCACCGCTCGTCGCTGGTGATTGGCATCATTTTGGCGATCGTGGCCGTTTGGACGTTGACTCTTTGCTGGCCCGGTGACGCGCCGGACTGGCTATTGGTTCTGCTGGTTATCGTTGCGGGTGTGGGTGGCCCAGCCTCGATGATCGGCTTTGACTACGCTCGCTCGGCGAACCCGCTCGAGCGGCTCGCCAGCGCCACCGGCATCGTAAACCAGGGCGGATTCTTCGCCAGTTTGATCCTGGTGATCGCCATCGGGCTGATCTTGGACCACACCGACCGCAACTATGTTGCGGCGATGAGTTTCCAATACGTCCTATGGACGATCGGGTTGACCCAAATCTGGCGCTACCGAGTCAAGACACGGGCCCAAATGAAACTCGACGACCCAGACAAGTGGGGCCACAAGCCCTAACCCGAGTCGGTCTCATTGGGGCAGGACCGCGAACCAAGGCGTGCTCCAGCCCGCGAGGCCTAGTTTCGATGCGCTGAAGTCTGTTTTTGTAACTGTTCGAACCTGGCCGTGCGCCGGCTCGAACACTTGCAGCGTTTGGTCGTCAAGCGCCTCGGTTACCAGCACAACATGGCCGGGTCGCAGTTCGTCACCGATGTACAACGGGACCGAATGGCCGGCTCTGGCCGCCGCCGCGATCGTGTCGAAGTCGCGAGCTAGTTCGACCGGATTCAGGGTGTGTGCTCGGTAAGTGGACCCCGGCACACCCGAGGCGCCGACTTCGCCGTACATCTGTCGGGCAGCCGCCCACGGGGCGGTACCGATCAGCCGCAGCCACGGCACCTGCGGGTCGCCGTCGTGGTCTCTGGCCGAGGTGATTTGCTTGTGCATTCGCTTGATCTCCTCCTCGATCCGCTGCTCCCCTCGGCTGCCGTCGGTGGCGTTGGTGCGCGGATCGAATCCGGTGGTCAGCCACAGCGCGTAGGGCGGGTCGTTGATCATTCGGGCGACCACAAGGCAGGTTGCACCACAGGAGACGTCATTGGGCTGTTTGAAGTCGTCGGGGTGGGTCAGCGGATCGAGTGCTTCGCGTTGGCGGTCGCTTAATTGGTTGAGTCGGCGTTCAAACCGGTCGAGTACTTCTGGCGCCAGGGGCTCTGCCCTGACGTTGGCGAAGGCCTCCCGCGCGCGCGGCGACTGCTGGCCTGAACCGGCCGCCAACGCGCGCAGTTGCCGCATGGCACCTGCTAGCACTTTGCGCGGCCGGAACGTCATTAGGAGGTGAGCGTCATCGCTGCGAGGACGCGTTCGCCTAACTCTTGGTCGCCGGTTATCACGACTTCGACCTCTGCCCGGCCGCGGCGGCCGCCACCCAAAATAATGAAAGCCTCGGTATCCATGGTCAAGGTTGCATCGGCGATGTCGTTGCTTGGTCTGGCGCGGCCGTCGGCGCCAACGGTGAGCGTCGAATCGATTTCGACAGGGCCGGTTATTTGCCAGCGTACGACCGTGCCCCCGGTGGCGCCAGCCTGTTTCACTAGGGCGTACCCGAGCCCAGCAGCGAAGGTAAGAGCGGTGACAAATGCACCTGGTGTCGCTAGGCCGCCGGGCAATTCGAAGGCTCGGCGCAGGTCCTGTTCGTGCATCCACACGTCGATTGCGCGGTTGCGCAGCGCGGTTTCCCAAGTCCACTTGACGCCGGCGGGGGTGTTCGTGGCCAGCGCGGCCGGGTCGGGTAGCTCGGCAAGTTGGGCGGTTCGACGCTCAATCAGGTCGGTTAGGTCGGCTTTCAGTTCGGCGGCCGACTGGTTCTTCAACGCGTCAACCCCCGCGTTGGTGTAGTCGGCCGGAACGACCTTGCCGGAAGTATTGCTGGCTTCACCTTCGACGAGGACACGTTCGAGATGGACTAGATGCGCGAGGATGTCTTTGGCGGTCCAGCCGGGCAAGTCGGTCTCAACGTCCCAGTTGGTTGGGGTCAATTCCAAGATCGAGTCGGCGGCGGCTCGCCACGCGGCTACGTATGGCGCTAAGTCAGTCATGGGCGAGTTCCTTTCGAGTGCGGGCTGCCACGGTCAGGCCGGCGATCGCCAACCCGGCGGCAAACCCGCCCCAGACGACGGTCTTGGCCGTACCGCCGCGGCTGCTGAGATCGGCAACAACAGTGCCATAGCGGGCAGTGTCGGTCGAGCCATCGGCTGGTCGGCACTTGATCCGAACCCCATCTGGTGCGCCTTCGACCACGCCGATCAGGTGCCAGTTCGTGCCACCGCTGGCGACGGTGATTTCGACCGGGGCCGGTCTTGCCTCGACTCGAGGCTCGCGGCCGCGGGTCGAACATTCGATTTTCCGGTCAGCCTGGACCACATCGGTGAAGATCGCGATTTCCTGGCCGTTCGGACTCAGATCTTGGCCAACGACGGTGACTTCTGCGGTGCGCAGCGGGTTCCACGCCGAAGCGGCATATGCTGCGCCGACTGACCAAGCAATCGCGGCAACCAAGAACGCAATCCCGTACCAAATCCGGCTGGTGAAGTTCACCGCTCCAGCCTAGAGGGGAACGACCTGCGTCACCGGCCGCCAACGCTTGGCGCGGGCCGAAAAAGAAAGGTGGCGTGAACCGATAGGTCCACGCCACCTGACTTTGGGGCTAACTCAGAAAGCTGCTTCGTCCAGATCCATGATCGAAGCGTCGATCTGCTCGGCCATGACGCGCTCGGCGGCCAGGCGAGGCAGGACGTTCTTGGTGAAGAACGAGGCCGAAGCGACCTTGCCTTCGTAGAACGACTTGTCTGCACCTTCGGCGCCAGCGTCGAGCTGGTTCTGGGCGATCTCGGCGCCGCGCAGCAGCAGCCAAGCGACCACGAGGTCACCGAGCACGTACACCAAACGGGTCGTGTTCAACGCCACCTTGTAG
>JAPXRA010000173.1:0-4215 GCA_033813795.1 Aeromicrobium sp.
TGCTCTGCAGCCACCACCACCGAACCATCCACACCACCGGCTGGCGAATCGAACTCAATCCAAAAGACCGACGGCCGGACTTCTATCCACCCGGAGCCAGTCGGCCGAGAAGAAATACGAGATATCGCCCGCTCGTGGCCTAGCGGGCTTGTCCTTGGCAACGCCTTCTGTACGCCGGGCAAATCGCTTAGGCTCAAGTTATGGGTTCGCTCCACCAACTAGCCAAGATTTTTGGCGCCACCCTTGCCGCGATTTTGTGTGTTTCGCTGCTTTCGGCGCCGGCACAAGCTGCCGCAAGACCGAGCACCCCCAACCGCTTCACCGGTTACGCGTTCGACACCTGCGTTGCCCCAGCAAACAACACCATGGACGCGTGGAACCTCTCCTCGCCCTATGCGGTCGTCGGGATCTACACCTCCGGCAACTCGCGCTACTGCGATGAAGACAAGCAGCCGTACCTGTCGCCGGCTTGGGTGAGACGTCAAGCTGCCAAAGGGTGGCGGTTCCTGCCGATCCACGTCGGCTATCAGGCGCCCTGCTTCGCCTCGAACAGCAAGAACAAGATGTCCTATGACGTCCAGGTCGCACGTCGACAAGGCAACGCCGACGCCAACGAAGCCACGAAACAGGCCGCACACTACGGCTTTGCGAAGAAGAATGCGGTCTACCTCGATATCGAGTGGTATCCGCGCTCGAACAGCAAATGTGATCGCTCGGTGCTGGCGTTCATCGATGCGTTCGTCGCGCGCGCCCACAAGAACGGCTACAAAGTCGGTCTCTATTCCAGCGCCTCAGCCGCGATCACCTCGGTCGACGCCTTGCGCCATGGCGGTAACACCACCTACAACTACCCCGATCAAATGTGGTTTGCCTGGACCAACCAAAAAGCCAACACAGATGGTCGGCCATACCTGCAAAACACCTATTGGCGCGCCGATCGCCTGCATCAGTACCACAACAATGTGGCCGTAAGTTTTGCTGGGCACAATATCAACATCGATAAAAACATGCTCAAAGTCGGCGGTGGCTCGAAGGCGCCGAAGGAACAGAAGGCATGTGGCAAGTCCGCCACCTTGAAGCGGTATCGCACGATGAAACCAGGCCGAATCGGCGACGATGTCAGACTCTTGCAGTGCCTGCTTCGTCGCGCTGGCCACAAGACCAAGGTGACCGGACGCTGGAACCACAGCACGAGCAGATCGTTGAAGGCCTACCGAGCCAGCAAGGGTTGGAGCAAAAAGCCGCAGGGCGGAAAACAGGTCTGGACCTCGCTGCTGTCGCAAGGCTCGGCTCCATTGGTATTGAAGCGGGGGCGAGCCGGAGATTCGGTTTACCGACTGCAACGTTCGCTTCGGGCAGCAGGTCAGCGAGTCGACGTTACTGGGGTTTATGACTTCCGCACGGCGGCGGCAGTTCAGGCGTATCGCAAGCGCTTCGGCCTACCGGGTTATCAGACTGCCGACCGAAAAGTTTGGGATCTGCTGCAGCGCGGCCGCGCATAGCCGGGTTTAGGCCCGTTGCTTAGCCAACAGCAAAAGACCGCCTAGGCCAATAATCATTGCCCCGCCGGTTTGACGAACTCGAGTTAGGTTCCTCGGTGATCCGACCAGCCAGGTGCGGGCGTAGCCGGCAGCCAACACCCACACTGAGTCCGAGACCAGCCCGATCGACAAGAAAACCAGCCCGAGGATCACCATCTGTAAGGCGACCTGACCGGCCGCAACATTGACGAATTGCGGCAGCACGGCCACGAAGAAAACGATCGTCTTGGGGTTAGTCAGCCCGACTACCGCACCCTCGAACAGGATCTTGCGGTTCGTACCGGCAGACTCGGTTAGCTTGCCGGGAACAGTCGACGTGGGTTTGGCCGATCGGACCGTCTGGACGCCCAAGTAGACCAAATAGCAGGCGCCGACAACCTTGATTGCGGTGAACAGCACTAGCGAATTCGCGACGACTGCGCCCAACCCGAAGGCGACTGCCAGTACCACCGGGATCGAGCCGAGCGCGTTACCCACAACGCTCAGCACGCCAACTCGGCGGCCGTGTGCAAGTGAGCGGCCGACCACGAACAGCACGCTCGGGCCGGGGATGACGATTAGGACCAGCGACGCGAGTGCGAACGCGAGCAGAGAGTTTCCTGTAGGCACGTTCGCACTCTACGCCGATCAGTGGATTACGACTGGCGGTTGGCCCTGGTCGTCGAGTAGGTGGGACTCTTCATGCTTCTTGGGTAGGAACAGGCTCGAAACCAGCGCGACGACACAAAGAATCGCCGCGACAAAGAAGCTCGCCGCGAACGCGTCTGCGAGTTCGACTTTCACTACCGACTCGAACTTGTCGCCGAGCGATTGGACGAATGCAAGCACCGCCGGGTCTGGAGCCTTCCCCGACTGTTCAGCTTCGGCCAGAGCACCAGCAGCGCCGATTGCTTTGCTGCTTTCCATCTTGTTTGTCAAGACAACGGAAATCACCGCGACACCCGCGCTGCTGGCAACCTGCTGGGTGATGTTCAGCAGGGTCGAACCGCGAGCAACTTCATGCGACTGCAAGGTGCGCAAGGCCGACGTCATCAGCGGCATCATGGTAAGACCCATGCCCAGGCCCATCACGAACAGCACCGGAGCGAAGAAGGTCCAGTAGTCGGTGTCGGGGCCGATCGTGGTGAGCGCGAACATTCCACCGGTAATCAAGAGCACGCCGAACGGCACGATCCGACCTACCGGGAACTTGTCGGCTAGGTAACCGGCGAGCGGCATGGTGATCATGGCGCCAAGGCCTTGGACGGCGATGTAGAGGCCGGCCTTGAGCGGAGTGGCGTTTTCAACCTGCTGGAAATACGTCGGCACGAGCAGCAGCCCACCGAAGAACGCTCCGGCGAACAAGAACATGGTCAAGGTGGCGATGCTCAAGTTGTAGTTCTTGAACAGGCGCAAATCCAACAGTGGATGCTCGGGCTTGAAGCTGTAGAAAATGAAGCCAATGACCAACAAGCCACCAATCAGCATGGTTGCCCAAACCTTCGGCTCACTCATTCCGCCGGCCTCTGGAATCGACGAGACGCCGTAGAGGAAAAGTGCCAAACCGGGGCTCATCATTGCCATGCCGATGAAGTCGAACGACTCGCTCGGCTCAGGGTTGTCGCCCGGCAGAATGAAGTAGGCGTAGACGAGCGCGCCCAAGCCGAGCGGCAAGTTGATCAAGAAGATCCAGTGCCAGGAAGCGTTGTCGATCAGGTAGCCGCCAAGGATCGGGCCCAAGATAGGGCCGAGCAGCATCGGCACACCGAGGATCGCCATTAGTCGACCCATCCGTTCGGGACCGGCCGCCTTGGTCATGATCGTCATGCCAAGCGGCATGAGCATGCCGCCGCCAAGACCTTGGACGACCCGGAATGCAATCAGCGATTCGATGCTCCACGCCGCCGCGCACAGTACCGAACCGGCGGTGAACAGCGCCAGGGCAAGCATGTAGAGGCGCTTGGTGCCGAACCGGTCCGCGGCCCAACCGGTCAACGGAATAACCGCGGCCAACGCGAGGGTATAGGCGGTCACCGTCCAAGCGACGGTGGAGTAATGCTCAACGTTTAGTTCTTCTTGGAACGTCGGCAGGGCGACGTTTACGACCGTAATGTCGAGAATCGACATGATGGAACCGAGCACGACGACGCCAGCGATTTTGAGAACGCTGGCATCGATCTTGTCGGAGTACTCCGGTAAAGGCGCCGGGGTGCTTTCAGGCATTCGGGGATTCCTTTTTTTGGTTAGGTAGTTGGCATGACATGGGAGCCAAAGCGTCGGCGATCTGGTCGCACTGTTCGGTAGTTAGTGCTGCCAGCATGGTTCTAACGGCTTCCCGTTTTGCTTCGTGGTGTGCCCAAGCGAGTTTCCGGCCGCGCTCGGTTAGTTCAACAAGCTTGACCCGGCGATCAGTTGGGTCCTCGCTCCTAGAAGCGAGTTTGAGCTTGACTAATTGATCGACGTTTCGCCCTGTGCTTGCAGGCGTTAGTGCGATCCGGCTGGCGATCTCACTGATGGGCAGCGAGTCGTCACAAACGCTGAGCATGAACAAGACGCGAGCTTGGGTGAACGACAGATTTAGGTCTACGAAGACGTCGTAGGCTTCGGTCTCGGCATTCACGAAGATCCGGCCCATCACCGCTTCGATCGCGTCGAGGGCTCGGTCAATTGGCACTCGAAGATACTAACGCCCGCG
>JAPXRA010000174.1:0-4198 GCA_033813795.1 Aeromicrobium sp.
GCCACTTCAGTCTGGTTCAGATCAGATTCTCAAGGCGATGCGGCGCTCCTACCGCAGCGAGCGCTTCCTCGGCATCATCGACCGGGTGCGCGCGGCCATGCCAGACGCCGCGATCACCACTGACATCATTGTCGGCTTCCCCGGCGAGACCGAAGAGGACTTTCAACAGACCCTCGACGTCGTGCGAAAGTCTCGGTTTACCAGCGCCTTCACCTTCCAGTACTCCAAACGCCCCGGTACTCCGGCGGCAGAGTTTGCCGATCAACTGCCAAAGGATGTTGTGCGAGAGCGCTACGAACGCCTTGCGGCGTTGGTCGACGAAATCGCCTGGGACGAGAACCGCAAACTCGAAGGCGAAGTCGTCGAACTTTTAGTCTCGGATCACAAGAAGGCCGGCGGACGAAAAGATGAACTCAACCACCGGCTAAGCGGTCGCGCCCGCGACAACCGCCTAGTGCACTTCAATCCCGGCGACAAAGAGATCCGCCCCGGCGATCTGGTGATCACGACGGTCACCAAGGCCGCGCCCTACCACCTGGTTGCTGAAGGCGAACCGCTCGAGGTGCGCCGCACCCGGGCCGGCGATGCTTGGGAAGCTCGTCAAGGTCAAACCAGCGTTAAGCCCGGTTCGGTTGGCTTGGGGATGCCGTCGCTCGGCGTTCCGCCGCCACTGCCACCGGCGCCGGCATGCGCGCCGGCTTGAGTGACAAGGGTGTCCTGAGTTCAGGGTTTGCGTAATCCTGCTGTAATCTAGTTCTCGCTGATGAGGCCAATGTCGTCCTCGCCCAGTTTTTCTGAAGGTATCGACGACAGGTTCAAAATGGATCGTCCTCTTTTTTCGGCTGCGCCAAGCGCCCAAGGTCTCTACGACCCAGCCAACGAACACGACAACTGCGGTGTTGCCTTTGTGGCGACCCTGACCGGTGTTGCCTCCAACGAGATGGTCAACCACGGCCTGACCGCACTACGTAACCTCGACCACCGAGGTGCGGTTGGCGGCGAAGAGAACACCGGCGACGGCGCAGGCATCTTGCTGCAGATCCCGGACAAGTTCTTGCGGGCCGTCGCACCAGTGGAACTGCCGGCACTCGGTTCCTATGCGGCCGGCATGGCCTTCTTGCCAAGCGACGATGTGCCTGCCGCCAAAGCCAAGATCGAGCAGATCGCAAAGGAAGAGGGCCTCGAAGTCCTCGGTTGGCGCGAAGTTCCCACCAAGCCCGAAATCCTCGGCTCGATGGCTCAGTCGGCGATGCCGGCGTTTGAACTGCTGTTCGTGGCCGCCGCCGGCGAGCAGCGCTCGGGCGTCGAACTGGACCGCCTCACCTTTGCGCTCAACAAGCGTTCTCACCACGAGGCCGACGTCTACTTCCCGTCGCTGTCGGCGCGCACGCTGGTCTACAAGGGCATGCTCACCACCGAACAACTTGACGAGTTCTACCCCGACTTGCTCGACCCGCGGATGGAGTCGGCGCTGGCTATCGTCCACTCGCGATTCTCGACCAACACGTTCCCGAGTTGGCCGTTGGCCCACCCGTTCCGCTACCTGGCGCACAACGGTGAAATCAACACCGCTCGCGGCAACCGCAACTGGATGCGGGCGCGTGAGGCACTGCTGGAAAGCGACGTCATCCCCGGCGACTTGTCCCGCCTCTACCCGATCTGCAGCCCGGACGGATCTGACACCGCCTCGCTCGATGAGGTCCTAGAACTTCTGCACCTTGGCGGGCGCAGCCTGCCGCACGCGGTGATGATGATGATCCCCGAGTCGTGGGAAAACAACGCCGAAATGGACCCGGCTCGCCGCGCGTTCTACGAGTTCCACTCCACCGTGATGGAGGCGTGGGACGGACCAGCGTGCGTCTGTTTCACCGACGGCACCCAAATCGGCGCGGTGCTCGACCGCAACGGTCTGCGCCCCGGCCGCTACTGGATCACTGAAGACGGACTGGTTGTTTTGGCCTCCGAATCAGGCGTTCTGGATTTGGACCCGGCCACGATCACCCGCAAGGGCCGGCTCGAGCCGGGCAAGATGTTCTTGCTTGATCTCGACGAGCACCGAGTGATCGAAGACCACGAAATCAAGAACCAGTTGGCTAACGAAAACCCGTATGAGGAATGGTTGTACTCGGGTCTGGTTCGGTTCGAAGACCTGCCCGATCTTGAGCACATCGTGCACACTCACGCCTCGGTAAAGCGTCGCCAGCAACTCTTTGGCTACACCGAGGAGGAAGTCCGGAAGTTGATCGCGCCGATCGCGCGCACCGGCGCCGAGACCATCGGCTCGATGGGCACCGATACGCCAATTGCGGCGTTGTCGGAGCGCCCGCGGATGCTGTTTGACTACTTCAGCCAGTTGTTCGCCCAGGTGACCAACCCGCCGCTGGACGCGATCCGCGAGGAGATCGTCACCTCCCTGGCCGGCACGATCGGCCCGGAGCGAAACCTGCTCGACCCGAGCCCGGCGTCTTGCCGGATGCTGCAGTTGCCGTTCCCGGTGATCGACAGCGACGAGTTGGCCAAGATCCGGCACATGAACCGTGACGGCGATATGCCCGGGTTCAGCGTGCACGTCGTGCGAGGGCTCTACCCGCTCAACGGCGGGGGCGAGGCAATGGCTGCCCGGCTCGAAGAGATTTGCGCCGACGTCTCCGATGCGATCGTCAACCGTGGTGCCCGGATCATCGTGATCTCGGACCGCAACGCCGATGTCGATTTCGCGCCGATTCCGTCGCTGCTGCTTACCGGCGCGGTTCACCACCACCTCGTGCGGGAGAAGTTGCGCACCCAGGCCGGACTGCTGATCGAGGCTGGCGATGTGCGCGAAGTGCATCACGTGGCCTTGTTGATTGGCTACGGCGCGACCGCAGTCAACCCCTACCTAGCTTTGGAGACCGCCGAGGACTTGGCCCGCGAAGGCATCTACGTCGAAGGTGTCGAACCGCAACAGGCCGCCCGCAATATGGTCTACGGCCTGGGCAAGGGCGTCTTGAAGGTGATGAGCAAGATCGGTGTTTCGACCGTTTCGTCGTACACCGGTGCGCAGATCTTCGAATGCATCGGCTTGTCGAGCGAGGTTATCGAGAAGTACTTCACCGGCACCTCCAGCAAACTCGGCGGTGTTGGCCTAGACGTCCTAGCCACCGAAGTGCGCTCGCGTCACGACATCGCCTACCCCTTGCGGGGCAGCACCTCGCCGCGTCGCCAACTCGAAGTCGGCGGCGAGTACCAATGGCGCCGTCAGGGCCCAGAGCACCTGTTCGACCCGGATACGGTGTTCCGGCTCCAGCATTCGACCCGCACTGGCCGCTACGACATCTTCAAGCAGTACACCGAGAAAATCGACAACCAAGCCACTCGGTTGATGACCTTGCGCGGATTGATGAAGTTCAACAGCGACCGGGCTCCAATTTCGATCGACGATGTAGAACCGATCTCCGAGATCGTCAAGCGGTTCTCCACCGGTGCCATGTCTTACGGTTCGATCAGCCAAGAGGCACACGAGACCCTTGCCATCGCGATGAACCGCCTCGGCGGTAAGTCCAACACTGGTGAGGGTGGCGAGGATCCGGAGCGGCTTTACGATCCGGAGCGTCGCTCGGCGATCAAACAGGTGGCCTCGGGCCGGTTCGGTGTGACCAGCGAATACCTGACCAACGCCGACGACATCCAGATCAAGATGGCCCAAGGCGCCAAGCCGGGCGAGGGCGGTCAGTTGCCCGGTCCGAAGGTGTACCCGTGGGTGGCCAAGACGCGGCACTCCACGCCCGGCGTCGGCTTGATCTCGCCGCCGCCGCACCACGACATCTACTCGATCGAGGATCTGAAGCAACTGATCCACGACTTGAAGAACGCCAACCCGGCGGCGCGCGTGCACGTCAAGCTCGTCTCCGAAGTTGGGGTCGGCACGGTCGCGGCCGGTGTCTCGAAGGCAAAGGCCGACGTCGTGCTGATCTCCGGCCACGACGGTGGCACCGGCGCTTCGCCGCTAACTTCGCTCAAGCACGCCGGCGGTCCGTGGGAACTCGGTTTGGCCGAAACTCAACAGACCTTGTTGCTCAACGGCCTGCGCGACCGAATCGTGGTCCAAGTCGACGGCCAACTCAAGACCGGCCGCGACGTCGTCATCGCTGCGCTGCTCGGCGGTGAGGAGTTCGGTTTCGCCACCGCGCCGCTGGTGGTTTCGGGCTGCATCATGATG
>JAPXRA010000175.1:0-4195 GCA_033813795.1 Aeromicrobium sp.
TAGCAAGAGAGACCCCATCACGATCGTCGTCAAAATCACTTTCGTGTCTCCGTACTTGCAAAGTAGGAAATTCGCCATGAGCCGTCAAAGACCAAGCCCAAGTGGACTTTCCCGCTTGCCGATGGATGCCGATGAGGTTTGGAAGTCATCGACTTCTGGACGATGCCGGCCGAGATATCCAAAGATGTTTTCGCTTCCCATTCATAACCTTCAACCGGATACGAAATCAGTTCAATCTCACCCGTGCTCCAGTCACGCCTTCCGACGTATCCGCCGGATTCCCTAATCTCGGTAAAAAGGTCCATGTATCCCTGGCAGCCTCCGCAGTCTCCTCGGGAAATCCGACGCAGCTCTTCTAGGTCACCGGTCTGTGACGCATACTCCAGAACCTCGACGAAGTAAGCGACGAATTCGTTCGCCCCACTTGGGGTGAACTCGTTTGCTGCGGCCGGCATGGGCGGCAGCGTCGCCTCCGGGTTCGCTGGCGCAGTCTTGGTCGCCTCAGACTTAGGTTTCGGCTCGGCCGCTTGGCCTTGGCAAGAACTCAACATGAACGCACCCAGCAAAAGGGCGCACGCGATCGCTTTCAACTTTCCCCCTGACTCGTAACCAACCCGAGATACCCGAACCCTAGCGATCACGAACGCTCAAGTCAGCCCCTCGTCTCACCCCTGTGGACACCTCGGCGGGAATAACCAGACGAGCCCAGCGTTGTAGTAGTTGAATGTTCAACTACTTTGTGAGAGGCTAAGTCCATGAGCAGCATGCAGTTCGGCATCATGTCCGTCGGCGACATCACCACCGACCCAACCAACGGCACCACCCCGACCGAGCACGAGCGCATCAAGGCCGCGGTCACCATCGCGAAGAAGGCCGAGGACATCGGCCTAGACGTGTTCGCCACCGGCGAGCACCACAACCCGCCGTTCCACCCGTCGAGCCCAACGACGCTGCTGGCCTACATCGGCGCACAGACCGAAAAGCTCCTGCTGTCAACCTCGACCACGCTGATCACCACGAACGACCCGGTCAAGATCGCCGAGGACTACGCCACCTTGCAGCACCTGGTCGACGGGCGGATGGACCTGATGCTCGGCCGCGGAAACACCGCCCCGGTTTACCCGTGGTTCGGCAAAGACATGAGCAAGGCGATCGAGTTGACGATCGAGAACTACCAACTCTTGCGCCGCCTGTGGTCCGAGCCGGTGGTGAACTGGGAGGGCAAGTTCCGCACTCCGCTGCAAGGGTTCACCTCGACACCCGCACCACTCGACGGGGTTGCGCCGTTCGTTTGGCACGGCTCGATCCGCACCCCTGAGGTCGCCGAACTGGCCGCGTTCCACGGCGACGGCTACTTCGCCAACAACATCTTCTGGCCCAAAGAGCACTACATCCGGTTGATCAACTTCTACCGCCAGCGCTTCGCCCACTACGGCCACGGCACCCCCGAGCAGGCGATCGTCGGCCTCGGCGGTCAGTTCTTCATGCGAAAGAACAGCCAGGACGCGATCAACGAGTTCCGGCCTTACTTCGACAACGCACCGGTCTACGGTCACGGCCCGAGCCTGGAGGACTTCAGCGCTCAGACCCCACTAACGGTCGGCAGCCCCCAGCAAGTCTTGGAGCGCACCCTCGCCTTCGCGGACTACTTCGGCGACTATCAGCGCCAGCTTTTCCTAGTCGATCACGCTGGCCTGCCGCTAAAGACCGTGCTGGAACAGCTCGACCTGCTCGGCGAAATCTTGCCGACAATGCGGGCCGAGTTCGATGCCCGTCGAGGCGCCAATGTGCCGGACGCCCCCACTCACGCGGCCAGAGTCGCGGCCTCAGCCACCAAGGAGGAAGTGGCATGACCACTCGAATCGTCTCCCTGTCTGCCGGTGTTGGTGACCCGTCCACCACCCGAATGCTGGCCGATCGCCTGGCCGCAGGTGCTGGAACCGCGATTGGACAGCAAGCAAGCATCGAGGTGGTGAACCTTCGCGAGTTCGCCCACGAGATCACCGACGCGGCGCTCACCGGCTTTGCCGCGCCCGGCCTGCAGCACGTTTACGACCTAGTCGAATCGGCCGATGCGCTGATCGTGGTGGTGCCGACGTTCAAGGCCTCCTACCCGGGCCTGTTCAAGTCGTTCATTGACGCCCTGGACAACGAAGCGCTCATCGGCAAAGTCGTCTTGCTGGCGGCCACCGGCGGCACGGCTCGGCACTCACTGGTGATCGACTTCGCCCTGCGCCCGCTGTTCTCCTACCTGCAGGCCGTGGTGGTACCAACCGGCGTGTTCGCCAGCCCGCACGACTGGGGCACCGGTGGCGAAGGCGCCTTGCAGAGCCGGATCGAACGCGCCAGCGCCGAACTAGCGAGTCTGGTTGGCGGTGCCGGTTCAGGACGCAGCAAGGATGACGAGATCGACCTGTTTAGTTCAACAATGTTGTCGATCAGTCAGCCAGGCTGATTCAGTCGAGCCGCAACTGCCCCACTTTGGCCCGGCTGAGCGTGCTGCCGTAAACTCTCCCACGGTGGCGTGTCCGAGCGGCCGAAGGTGCATCACTCGAAATGATGTGTGGGGTCAAACCCACCGTGGGTTCAAATCCCACCGCCACCGCCATTTGATCTCTTACGAGATTGAAGACACCCGGACCTGCAGACGCGGGTTCGGGTGTTTTCCGTTTGGGCGGTGTCTTAGGTCCCACGGGCGCGGGCTTTGTGGGACTAGGGTCACCGGCCCTCTGGAATCTTGGGACTACACTCACCGGCCGTCTGGCGTGGGAGATCCACTCAATTCACACTCTGGGCCTGCGCCATCTGCGACCTAGACTCGAACCATGAAACTAAGCGCACGCAACCAGCTCAACGGCACCGTCACCAGCATCTCGGTCGGCGCAGTCACCGTGACCGCGAAGGTCGAACTCTCCGGTGGCGATACCGTTACCTCTTCGATCACCAAGGAAGCCGCTGAGGAACTGGGCCTTGAAGTCGGTTCCAAAGTCGTCGTGGTCGTCAAGGCGAGCGACGTAATGCTCGGCACCGCAGACTGACTCAAAACCCAGTTAGGGCACTTTCGGCCACCTAATGACTAATCGCCTTCAGGCGCATAAAACGCGGTGAAGGTTGCCGACCAGGGCCGGCCCATCACTTTGGTGCCGGCAGGAAGCAGCGCCTTGAACTCGCCTAGCGACAGCAACCGGGTGAACTCAGTTCTACTATTGCGCCAACGCGGCGACCAGTGCTTGAAGATGGCCGCGGTGTGAGACTCGACCGGGAACCACCGGTTTGGTGTCGTCATCGCCCAGGCTCGACCGACCCGCAGGTGCTCGGCCACGAACTGCCGTTGATCGGCCTCGTCGCCGACGTGCTCGATCACCGCGTTGGCCAACAGGAAGTCGGCCGCGTCATCGCAAAACGGCATCGTGCGCGCATCGGTGAGCACAAACGGCCACTGCGGCTCGGCCATCAAGATGTCGCAAGCCGCGAGCACTTTAGTCTTTTCAGCAACGGCCCGCTCCACGATGCCTTCGTTCTCGTTTGTGCCGGGGCTGCAGCCGATGAAAATCGAGGTCGCCAGCCCGTTTTGGGAGAGGAATTCAGAGATCGCGGCAGCCTTCTTCTGGCGGCTGCGGATGCTGAACTTCAGCACAAAGCGGCGCATCAATTTCTTAAGAGACATGACTGAAGCATGCCCTACTAAAGGATGCAATCCGCGCCGCCCTAAGAACCATTGAGCTTGGTACCAAAGAACTAGCCAAGTCACATTAGTAACATGAGTAACACGAGTTTCATTGCGCACCATAAACCACGTTGGTTACGTCACATTTTCCTGTTTTTTCAGCCAAAACCCCAAAATGTAACTCCGAGTTCGTGCAACATGTCTGTCTAGGGAAACAATCTCGGGGACTCGGGGTCACTGCTTAGCCGGTGACAGAAATTGGAGCAGCACAGTGGAACCGTTTTACCGCTTGATTCTTCGTCGGGGCGAATGCGTTGGTGTGATCGGTGGCACCGCCGGAAACGTCGAAGTGATCGTAGATCTGCCAGGGGATGCAGCGGCGGCTGAGCGGGTCGTTTCGACCCTGCCAGAACACGCGGCAAGCATGGACGAATGGTTCGATTCTCTCGAAGACGTTCTACCGCTCACCTACCGCCTCGGCGACATGGTTCCGCTGCGGGAGATCTCCACCGAGCCGATCTCCGGCCC
>JAPXRA010000176.1:0-4192 GCA_033813795.1 Aeromicrobium sp.
GCCAAATAGCATGCTGCGGCGAGCCAGATCCACGGTAAAACACCGCGGCGTTAGGCTTGGTGCTGCTTTGCTGATTCAACCCTTATCTTTCACCGAGGAGTGGCTGTGGCCATCATCGACGACGTTGCCGCCCGCGAAATCTTGGACTCTCGGGGTAACCCGACGGTCGAAGTCGAAGTTGTTCTAGACGACGGGACCCTTGGCCGCGCTGCCGTGCCTTCGGGTGCCTCGACCGGGCAGTTCGAAGCCGTTGAGTTGCGCGACGGTGGTTCGCGTTACGGAGGCAAGGGCGTACTCAAGGCGGTAGAGGCCGTCAATGGGCCGATCTCGCAGGCCCTGGTCGGCTTTGAGGCCGACGACCAGCGTGCGATCGACGAAATGATGATCGATCTGGACGGCACCGAAAACAAAGCGAATTTCGGCGCGAACGCGATCCTTGGTGTTTCGCTCGCGATTGCTCAGGCTGCCGCCGAATCGGCCGGACTGCCGCTTTTCCGCTACGTCGGTGGTCCCAATGCACACGTCCTGCCAGTTCCGATGATGAACATCCTCAACGGTGGCGCGCACGCAGACTCCAACGTTGACGTTCAAGAGTTCATGATCGCCCCGATCGGCGCGGACTCCTTTGCCGAGGCGCTTCGCCAAGGCACCGAGGTCTACCACGCCCTGAAGGCGGTGCTGCATGAACGCGGCCTGTCCACCGGACTTGGCGACGAGGGTGGTTTTGCCCCGAACTTGAGCAGCAACCGCGAAGCGCTCGACCTGATCTCGGTCGCGATCGAGAAGGCTGGGCTGAAGGTTGGCACTGACGTTGCCCTCGCGATGGACGTGGCCGCAAGCGAGTTCGCTGAAGGCGGCGTCTACACCTTCGAAGGTGCCGCCCGGACCTCGGCCCAAATGATCGATTACTACAGCGAACTGATCGCTGCCTACCCAATCGTGTCGATCGAAGATCCGCTCGATGAGGAAGACTGGGAAGGCTGGCAGGCGTTCACCGCCGCCGCCGGCGACAAAGTCCAGTTGGTCGGCGACGACCTGTTCGTGACGAACGTTCAGCGACTGGGTCGCGGCATCGCCGAGCGGGCCGGAAACGCCATGTTGGTCAAGGTCAACCAGATTGGCTCGCTGTCTGAGACGCTCGACGCTGTCGATCTTGCACACCGCGCTGGCTTCCACAACATGATGAGCCACCGTTCCGGCGAGACCGAAGACGTCACCATCGCCGATTTGGCGGTGGCGACCAACTGTGGCCAGATCAAGACGGGCGCACCGGCGCGCTCTGACCGGGTCGCAAAGTACAACCAGTTGCTGCGAATCGAAGAACTGCTCGGCCCGGCGGCTTCCTACGCTGGCGCCGGAGCGTTCCCAAGGTTCGCCTGACATGGCGGCCCGTGGCCAAAACGGTTCTCGCGGTCCCGGTTCGGGTCGCCGCGATGGCCGTTCGACGCCACGGCGCCCCACAACGACGGCATCGCCGACCAAGTCGGCCAAGTCTGCAGCACCGCAACCTGAAGCCGAGTCTGGCGCTCGAGTCACCACTCGGGCAGTGATCTTGCTGGCAGTGGGCGTGCTGTTCATCGCCTCCTACACCGCCTCAATTCGGGTGTGGTGGAACCAGCGCGCCGAAATTCACGCGCTGCAGGCGCAAAACCGGCAGACCAAAGCAGAGATCGCCGAACTCAAGGATCTACAAGAACGTTGGGACGATCCGGCCTATGTGAAGCAGCAGGCTCGTGAACGTTTTGGTTGGGTGATGCCGGGTGAAGTCGGCTATCGAGTGATTGGTGCCGACGGCCAAGTCAAGGGTCCGGCGTCGCAGTTGGCCGAGCCCAAAGCCAGCACTCAAGGTCCATGGCTGGACCGGCTTTGGGGTTCGGTGGTCGCCGCCGGTGAAGGCGCTGCGGACTCGGCCGAGACCGAGCCGTACGAGCAGGAGTCACCATGATCGACCCGGTCGACACCGCGGCCGTTGCCGCACAACTTGGCCGCTTGCCGCGCGCGATCGTCGAGGTTTCCTCAAGGTGTCCCTCGGGCCACCCCAGTGGCGTCAAGACCGAGCCGCGGTTGCCTGACGGTACGCCGTTTCCAACGCTCTACTACCTAACGTGCCCGCGACTGACTGGAGCGATCGGCACGCTCGAGTCGTCCGGATTGATGGCCGAGATGAGTGAGCGGCTCAAGCAGGATTCAGAGCTGGCTGCGGCCTACCGGGCGGCGCATGAGAGCTATTTGGCCGAACGCGAAGCGATCGCGCACGTCGATGAGATCGATCAGATCAGCGCTGGTGGCATGCCAGATCGGGTCAAGTGCCTGCATGTCTTGATTGCGCACTCACTTGCCAAAGGGCCGGGAGTTAATCCGCTTGGCGATGAGGCAGTTGTGTTGCTTGGCGACTACTGGACTGGCAGCGACTGCGCTGCGGCCAACTAACTGACGTTGGCAGCAACTAGCCTGAGCCCATGACTGGGCTCAAAGTGGCGGCAATCGATTGTGGAACCAACTCGATCCGGTTGTTGATTACCCAAATCAGCGGGCAGACCAAGGTCGACGAAGCTAGGCAGATGCGCGTGGTGCGACTCGGCCAAGGCGTCGACGAGACCAAGACTCTGGCGGCCGAGGCGATCGAGCGAACGCTTGCTGCTTGCCGCGAGTATGCCTCTGCAATCGAGGCCGCCGGGGTGGACGTGGTTTCGTTCGCGGCCACCTCGGCGGTCAGAGATGCGAGCAACGCCGCCGAGTTCGCCGACGCGGTTGAGCAAATCTTGGGGGTTCGGCCGCAAGTGCTCTCTGGCGAGGCAGAGGCGAGGGCGTCTTTCGAAGGCGCCACGGGCGAATCAGCTCAAGTGCTAACCACCGTGGTCGATCTTGGGGGAGGCTCCACGGAAGTGGTCCAGGGCCTGGGCGAACCGACCTTCGCGCATTCCTTCAACCTCGGCTCGGTCCGGATGACCGAGCGGTTCTTGCTCACCGACCCGCCGACCGGCGAAGAGGTGTCGGCCTGCGCCGAATACCTCGATGCCGAACTGACGCCGATGCTGGGCCAACTCGAGCCCTCGGCCCAGTTTGTTGGGGTAGCCGGTTCAATCACCACGATTGCGGCGCATGCGCTGAAGTTAGATTCTTTCGACCACGAGCGAATCCATCTGGCGCGAATCCCGATTGCCCAGTTACGCGAAGCCTGCCTTTCTTTGGTGCGACTGTCAGTGGCCGACCGGCGAGTGCTGCCATACATGCACCCTGGCCGTGCCGACGTGATCGGTGGTGGGGCGTTGGTGCTTGATCGGCTGTTGGAGCATTTGCCGCTGGCGTGTGACGAAGTGTTGATCAGCGAGCACGACATTTTGGACGGCATCGCCTGGGCGGCTGCTCGAAGCCGGTGAAATCGAACGCGTAGGCTTGGGTCGCTCCCGTAGCCCAACGGCAGAGGCAAACGGCTTAAACCCGTTCCAGTGCGGGTTCGAATCCCGTCGGGAGCACTAGGCGATGGCAACGGTCAGCGCAAGATTGGCACTTATGGACACCTACCGCACGATTGATGTTGAAGTCGGTGGCGTTGTCCAAGCCGAGATCGTGGTCCAACGTTCGAGGTTCTTGGCGCAGGCTTGTCGAGTCGAGTCTGAGGAAATGGCTCGTTCGTTCATTGCCGAAACTCGTGCGCTCCATCACGATGCCAGGCACCACTGCACCGCTTTTGTTTTGGGGGCCGAAAATGCTATTCGGCGCACCAACGACGATGGCGAGCCAGCCGGTACTGCTGGGCGCCCGATTCTCGATTCGATAGTTGGGCGTGGTCTGGGTGACGTTGCGGTGGTGGTAACTAGGTGGTTTGGCGGCACCTTGCTTGGCACCGGGGGATTGGCGCGGGCGTACGGCGAGGCGACTTCAGCAGTGCTGCAACTAGCCGGTGAGCGCGACCGCGAGCGCTGGCAGCGGGTGCGGGTTCGGTCCGCGCTGGCATCTGCTGGGGAGTTGGATCACCGCTTGCGCCAGTTGGGTCGAATGATTGCGGTCGATTACGACAACGAAGCGGTTTTCACAGTGGCGGTGCGCGACTTGGCCGATTTGGGTCGGATCGACTTCGAACCCATCGGCGCGATTTGGCAGGACGGCTGAGCCTAGAGCCAAGTTCTGTTTCCGATTGCCGGTTAAAAACAGACTCCGGTAGGTTCAAATGTCGAAAGTGCCAAAATTT